>NZ_JBIRUY010000027.1:0-139335 GCF_044335305.1 Streptomyces sp. NPDC020490
GGTGCGCCTTGGGGGGGCCGCTAGGCCGCCGGCCCGGGGGGGGGGGGGGGGGGGGCGGCGCGCCCCCCCCCCCCCCCCCCCCCCCCCCCCCCCCCCCCCCCCCGGCGAACCGCCCGCCGCTTGACATCCGCCCGCCGTGCCCGGACCATCACTCCCGTGAACCTGTCAGACAGCCAGACAGCCTCCCGGGTGCCGCGGCGCGTGAGCGCCATGGAAGCGGTGCTCGGCCATCTGCGCGACGCCATCGAGCACGGCGAGTACGCCGTGGGCGACAAGCTGCCCTCGGAGGCGGAGCTGTGCCGCAGCCTCGAGGTCAGCCGGCCGGTGCTCCGCGAGGCGCTGCGCGCCCTGCAGACGATGGGGCTGACGGTCTCCAGGACCGGCAAAGGCACCTTCGTCGTCGCCGGCGCCGTCCAGGACCCCACCTTCGGCGACTACGCGGCCGGCGACCTGATGGAGGTGCGCCGGCACGTGGAGATCCCGGTGGCGGGCTACGCGGCCACCCGCCGCACCCCCGAGGACCTCGACCACCTGACGCACGTGCTGCGGCGGATGGAGGAGGAGACCGACACCACCTCCTGGGTCGCGCTCGACACGCTGTTCCATCTCGCCGTCGCCCAGGCCGCCCGCAACCCGGTCTTCCGCCGGGTCATCGAGGAGATCCGCGACGCGCTGGCGCGTCAGTCGGCGTTCCTCACCGAGCTGGGCGGACGCCGCGAGCAGTCCAACCGCGAGCACCGGGCGATCGTCGAGGCGCTGATCGCCGGTTCCGCCACCGACGCGGCCGACGCGATGAGCCACCACCTCGACCGCGTCGAGACGACCCTCACCGACATCGTGCGCCCCGCGCGCACGGAGGCCCGCCCCCGGGCGTGAACAGGTCCCTCCCGCACGAGGACGCCGCCGAGCCGGCGGGCGACCCGCGCGCCGCTCCCCGAAGAAGAAGGCCATGATGCACAACAGTCCCGTCGCCGAGGCGCCCCCGATCCGCGAACCCCGCCACGCGCCCGTCGCCCACCTCGTCCGCGGCGGGCTCGTCGAGGGCGTCCACCACGGCTCCGTCGTCGTCCTCGGCGCCGACGGCGAGGCCAGGCTGCGGATCGGCGACACCGAGGCCGCCTTCTACCCGCGGTCCGCCCTCAAGCCCCTCCAGGCGGTCGCCATGGTCCGGGCCGGCCTCCCGCTCGACGGGGAACTGCTGGCGCTCACCGCGGCCAGCCACTCCGGCGAGGAACGCCACCTCGCCGGGGCCCGGCGGATCCTGGAACGCGCCGGGCTCACCGAGGACCGGCTGCGCAACGTGCCCGACCTGCCGTTCGGCCCGGTCGTCCGGGACAGTTGGGTGCGCCAGGGCCGCCAGCCCTCCAGCCTCGCGCAGAACTGCTCCGGCAAGCACGCGGCCATGCTCCTCACCTGCACGCTCAACGGCTGGTCCCTCCATGACTACCTCGACCCGCGGCACCCCCTCCAGCAGGCGATCGCGGAGATCGTCGAGGACCTCACCGGGCAGCGTGTCGCGCGGGTGAGCGTCGACGGCTGCGGCGCGCCCCTGTTCTCCGTCTCCCTGCACGGTCTCGCCCGCGCCGCCGCGCGCATCGCCGGCGCCGCCCCCGGCACCCCCGAGGCGCGGGTCGCCGACGCGATGCGCGGCCACCCCGAGATGGTCTCCGGGGCCGGCCGGGACGTCGCGGCGCTCATGCGGGCGGTGCCCGGGCTGCTGGCCAAGGACGGCTTCGAGGGCGTCCAGGTCGCCGCGCTCCCGGACGGCCGCGCCGTCGCGGTGAAGATCGCCGACGGGGCCGACCGGGCACGCGTCCCGGTCGCCGCGGCCGCCCTGGCCCGGGCCGGCGTCGACCCGGTGGCTCTCGTTCCGTTCGCGGGTGAGCCGGTGCTGGGGGGTGGCCGGCCGGTCGGCGAGGTCCGTCCGGTCCGCGGCCTGGCTCCGGAGAGCCTGCCGACGTGTGTCTGACGGAGGCGGCCTGCCGGGCCGCGGGCTGTGTGCCCGGGTGAGGTCGGCCGGGCGTGCCCCGGCCGCCTTGGCGCGGGCCGGTGCCGGGCCGGCGGCGCTCGCTCGGTTCGGGGGTGAGCCGGTGCTGGGGGGTGGCCGGCCGGTCGGTGCGATGTGTCCGGCCCGTTCCCTCGCCCGGACCGGCCTGCCGGCCTGCGTGTGACGACGGCGCCTGTCGGCCCGCCCAGTCCTGCCCGGGGGCGGCACCCGACCGTCCCGGCCGTCGCCGCCGGGGGCGGCGGGAACGGGCTCCGGGTGCCGGCCGGTGCCGGTGTCCCGCGACTTGGCGTACGGGGCGCAGGCGCCCTCGCAGTCGGTGCCCCGCACCGCCGGGAACGCGGAGGGCGCTTTCGCGTCACGGCTGACGGTCCGCCGCCCGCGACTGCCGGACGCTGCCGGGAACGGGCGGACCTGGGCCGAGGAGTCCCGGCCGGGGTGCCCGCGCCGATCACGCGGCGGTCACGTGCGCGCCCCCGGCCGGGGGGTGAGGCGTCGTCTTCCGGCCATGTGGCGCCGCCACGCTGTCCGCGTGCCGATCATGGCTTCTCCCGTCGATCTCCGCCGCTGTCAGCTCCTGGGGCTGACCGGCACCGCCTGCGTCGCGCTGGGCGGCGAGACGGCCGGCGCGCTGCCGGTGCGCGAGCTGCCCGCCTCCGCCGACGCCCGCGCCGCCCTCGGCCTGGTCGGCGCGTACTTCGGCGTGGTGCTGCTGATCGCGGCCTGGGTCCTGCTGGGCCGGCTGGTGCGCGGCGCCGAGCCGCCCACCCCGCGGGCCCTGGTGCTCGTCCTCGCCGTGTGGGCCGCGCCCCTGCTGCTCGCCCCGCCGCTGTTCAGCCGGGACGTCTACAGCTACCTCGCGCAGGGCGCCATGGCCGACGCCCACATCGACGTCTACGCGTACGGCCCCGACCGGCTCGGCGGCCCGCTCGCCGAGGAGGTCGCCCCGCCGTGGCGGCACACCGGCGCCCCGTACGGCCCGGTGTTCCTCGCCGTCGCCTCCGCCCTGTCCGCGGCGACCCGGGGGGAACTCCCCGCGGGCCTGGCCGGGATGCGGCTCGTCGCGCTGGCCGGGGTGGCGCTGATGGCGGCCGCGCTGCCCCGTCTCGCCCGGCACAGCGGCGCCGACCCGGCCGCCGCCCTCTGGCTCGGCGTCCTCAATCCGCTGGTGCTGCTGCACCTGGTCGCGGGCGCCCACAACGACGCCCTCATGCTCGGCCTGCTCGGCGTCGGCCTGGTGGCCGCGCTCGGCCGCCGGCCGGTCCTGGGCGCCGTGCTGGTCACCCTCGCCGCCCTGGTCAAGGTGCCGGCCGTGCTCGGGCTGGCCGCGGTGGCCGTGCTGCACACGCGCGCCGGAGCGCGTCCGCCGCGGGCCGTGCTGACCGCGGCTGCCGCGGCCGCCGCCACGACGGTCGCCGCGACGGCCGTCGCCGGCACCGGATACGGCTGGACGCGCGCCCTCGACACCCCCGTGTCACCGCGGAACTGGGCTCTCACCAGCCTGCTCGGCCGTGCCACCCGTGCCGTGCTGGCCCGGCTCGGCAGCGATCTGGCGCACCTGGCCGTCCCGGCCTGGCACCTGCTCGGCCTGGCCGTCACCGCGCTCGTCATCGCGGCCCTGTGGTGGCGGCTGCGCCCGCGGCCGGTGTACGCGCTCGGCCTGAGCCTGGCCGCCCTGGCCGCGTTCGGGCCCGCCGTCCGCCCGTGGTACGCCCTGTGGGGGCTGTTCCTCATCGCCGCCGCGGCCCCCGGCACCCCGGTACGGCACCGGGTGACGGCCGTGACCGGTGTGCTCGCCCTCGCCGTCCTGCCCGACGGCGGCCCCGCGGACGCGGGCCGGCTGCTGCTCGCCGGCTGCGGCGGCGCGCTCGCGGCGGTGGTGCTGTGGCAGGCCCACCAGACGGCACAGGCGCCCGCCCTGGGGCGCACGGCGTGATCATCCGTCCCCGCACCGACCGCGGCCGGCTCCTGCTGGTCCTCGCCCTCTGCACGGCCGTCACCGCCTTCACCGCGACCGTGCCGCTGCTGCGCGACTGGTTCGACCTGCGCGTCTACCACGGGGCCGTCGACGCCTGGGTCCACCGCGGCCGGGGACTCTACGCCTACCGGGTGCCGGGGACGGGCTACGGGTTCACCTACCCGCCGTTCGCCGCCGTCGTCATGCTGCCCATGGCCTTCGTGGGGCTGCGCACCGCGATCGTGGTCGCCCTGCTGCTCGACCTGGCCGCCCTGGCGCTGGTCGTGCACCTGCTGACCGGCGGTGCCTGGCGGCGCTGGGGCTGGTACGGCTGCGCCCTGGCCGGCTGCGCGCTCGCGCTGTTCGAGCCGCTGCGCGACACCGTCAGCTTCGGCCAGGTCAACCTCCTGCTGCTGGCCCTGGTGCTCGCCGACGGACGGCTGCTCGGCAGCGGACGGTGCCGCTGGGCCGGGGTGGGCATCGGTCTCGCCGCCGCGGTGAAGCTCACGCCCGCGCTCTTCATCGGCCTGCTCCTGCTCACCCGCCGGTGGCGCGCCGCCGCGGTCGCGGCCGGCGTCGCCGCCGGGGCGACGGCACTGGCCGCGTGGGCCGCGCCCGGCGCCTCCCGCCTGTACTGGACCCGGGCGCTGTGGGACACCGGCCGGGTGGGCCGGCCTCGACTACGTCTCCAACCAGTCCCTGCAGGGCGTCCTGGCCCGCCTCGGCGAGCCGGGGCGGGCCTGGTGGGCGGCGGCGGTCGTGTGCGTCCTGGGCGTCTGGGCGTGGCGGGCCCGCCGGGCGGCCGCGGCGGGCGACCGGCCGGCCGCGTTCGCCCTCACGGCACTGGCCGCCTGCCTGGTCAGTCCGGTCACCTGGGTGCACCACCTGGTGTGGCTGCTGCCGTCCTTCGCCGTCCTGCTGCGCACCGGGCACCCGCGCGTCGCGGGCGGCCTGTACGCCGTGCTGTGCACGAGCGTGGTGTGGCTGTGGGTCGACGACGCGTCCGGCGTCGGCGGGTTCCTCGGCGGCAACGCCTACGCCTGGATCACCCTCGGCCTGCTGCTGTGGCTGCCCGCCGGTCAGCTCCCGGACGGGCTCCGGCAGATGCCGCGCAGGACCAGCGCCATCACGCCGGCGCCGAGGGCGGCGGCCGCCGCGACGAGCCCCGCCTCGGGCCAGCCCGGCGCGCGGTCCGCCGGGACCGCGCGGGCCACCGGTACGGCGGGGGCCGCGGGCCGGGGAGCCGCGGGCCGGGGAGCCGGCGACGCGACGGTGGCTCCCGGCAGCGGCCGGGCGGGCCGCGGGTCCAGTGAGCCCACCGGGTCCACCCGGCCGGCCGCGTCGAACCCCCAGTCGAGCAGCTCGCGGGCCTCCTCGTAGACGGCGAACGGCACTCCCGCCTGCGGGTTCATCACCGTGACCAGGACGGTGCGGCCGTGCCTGCGGGCCGCGGCGACCAGGGTGTTGCCCGCGTGGGTGGTGTAGCCGTTCTTGACGCCGATCAGCCCCGGATAGGGCTGCACGCCGTCCGCGCCGGTCAGCAGCCGGTTGGTGTTCCGGATCCAGTACGTCCCGCCGGCCCCGTCGGGGAAGCGGGCCAGGGCCGTGCCGCAGTACCGGGCGAAGTCCGCGTTGCGCAGCCCGGCCCGGCCGAACACCGCCAGGTCGTACGCCGACGACACCTGGCCGGGCGTGTCGTAGCCGTCGGGCGAGCGCACGTGCGTGTCGAGGGCGCCGAGGGCGCGCGCCTGGGCCTGCATCCGCTCGGCGGTGGTGCGCCAGCCGCCGTTCAGCGCGGCCAGGACGTGCACGGCGTCGTTGCCGGAGTTGAGGAAGACCCCGCGCCACAGGTCGGCGACCCGGTACGTGCGGCCCTCCTCGACGCCGACCATGCTGCTGCCGGCGCCGATGCCCGCGAGGTCCTCCTCGACGACGCGGTGCCGGATGCCTCCGGGAAGGACCGGCAACACCGTCAGGGCGAACAGGGTTTTGAGCGTGCTGGCGGGCGGCAGCGGGCGGTGGGCGTCGTGCGCGGCCAGCACCTCGCCGCTGTCGGCGTCGGCGACCAGCCAGGACAGGGCGGACATGTCCGGCAGCTCGGGCGCGTTGCGATGAGGGCGGACCTGGGTCCCGGACCGGTGCAGCACGGCCGGCCCCGGCGCCGCCGTGGGGGGCCCGCCGGGCGTGCCGGGGCCGGTGACCTGCGGATCGGCCACCGCGGCGGGCGCGAGCGCCAGCAGCCCCGCCGTGCAGAGCGCGCAGGTGGACACGACGGACCGGAAATTAAATCCGAAAGTCATACTGCAAAACGTAGGAACCGGACCGCCCCGCGCCCCGCTGCCCGGGCCGAGCGGAACCCGCGAGCACCCGGATGCCGTAGTGCCCGGCCGGTGCCGCCCCCTCCGCGCGGACGCGGCCACGGACCGGCCGCGGGGGATCAGCCGCCGGGCAGGGTCGGCCACGGACCGGCACAGGGGATCAGCCGCCGGGCAGGGTCGGCTGGACGCGGCGCAGGAAGGTGGCGTTGTCCGGTGTCCGGCGCATCCGCTCCAGCAGCGTCTCCGTGCCCGCCTGCCCGTCCCGCGTCTGCAGCGCGCGCCGCAGGCCCGGTACGGCGGCCGATTCGGCCGGGGACAGCAGGAGTTCCTCGCGCCGGGTGCCGGAGGCGTGCACGTCGACGGCCGGGAAGACCCGGCGGGAGGCCAGTTCGCGGCTGAGCCGCAGCTCCATGTTCCCGGTGCCCTTGAGCTCCTCGAAGAAGTACTCGTCGGCGCGGGAGCCGGTCTCCACGAGCGCGGTGGCGAGGATCGTGAGGGAACCGCCCTCCTCGGCCGGCCGGGCGGCGCCGAAGAACCGCTTCGGCCCGGTCAGCGCCGTCGCGTCGACGCCGCCGCTGAGGATGCGGCCACCGGCGGCGGCCGCGTTGTTGTGGGCCCGGCACAGCCGGGTCAGCGAGTCGAGCAGGACGACGACGTCCTCGCCCGCCTCGACCAGCCGCTTGGCCCGCTCGACGACGAGGTCGGCGAGCGCGATGTGCTGCTTGGGGGTCCGGTCGAAGGTCGAGGCGTACACCTCGCCCCGCACCGAGCGCCGCATCTCGGTGACTTCCTCGGGGCGCTCGTCGAGCAGCACCACCATCAGGCGGCACTCGGGGTGGTTGCCGGCGACGGCGGCGGCGATCTGCTGCAGCAGCACCGTCTTGCCGGTCTTGGGCGGCGCCACGATCAGGCCGCGCTGGCCCTTGCCGACGGGGGCGACCAGGTCGGCGACGCGGCCGGTCAGACCGGCCGCCGGGTGCTCCAGGCGGATCCGCTCCCGCGGGTGCAGGGGCGTGAGGTCGCGGAAGTGACGGCGGCCGCGCGACGCCTCGGGCGTGCGGCCGTCGACCCGTACGACGTCGGTCAGATCGCGCCGGCCGTCGCGCACGCCCTCCACGAGGTCGCCCGCGCGCAGCTGGTGACGGCGGATCAGGGCGGTGGGGACGGCCGGGTCGGACGGCGACGGCAGAAGGCTCGCGGAGCGCAGGCGCCCCTTCCCGCCCGCGTCGACGTCCAGGACGCCGGTGACGATCTGGGGGGTGGACTCCCGCCGGACAGGGGGGTGTTCGACTGTGGTGGTCATGGTGGCGGTCCTTTCGCGGACTGACGGACTGACGGCATGGGACATGCGGAGGGAAGGAGAGGACGCCGCGACGGGAAGGCGGACACTGCGGCCTTCGGCGACGGTGAAGAGCGCCTCGGACACGGCATGGCCGTGCGGCTCACGAGGTGGTGCTGGGAAGCCGGAGCGCCGGCCGGGACACGACGGGCGGAGCGGCGAACTGAAGGAGAACCGGCACCGGCGCCCCGTACGGGGCGTACACAAGTGCCAACAGGTCCGTACCACAGGTAGTCGGCGTCCGGGGCCGGCCCGGCCCGCGCGCGGGCGTTCGGAGCCGCGCGGCATACCTGCCATACGTACGCCCGATGGGCCTTCGCCGACCGAATTCTTGTTCCGGACCGACCCCCTCCCTACGCTGCCACCACCGCACTCCGGCGGGCATGGGACAAGGGACTTGGGCAATCATGGGTCGACTGGCCGGAAAAATCGCTTTCATCAGTGGAACGGGGGCCGGAATCGGCAGGGCCGCGGCACTGGTGTTCGCCGCGGAAGGCGCCACCGTATTCGGCTGTGACATCGACGCGGAAAGCGCCGTGGAAACCGTGGAAATGGTCGAGAAAGCCGGCGGCGTGATGCGTTCCCTCGCTCCCGTGGACCTCTCCACGGAGGAGGGCGCCCGCGAGTGGATCGAGGCCGGCGTCGCGGCCTTCGGCGGGATCGACATCCTCTACAACAACGCCTCCGCGCTGCGCAACGGCCCGTTCGAGACGATGCCGGCCGAGGACTGGTACTTCACGATCAAGAACGAACTGGACATCCCGTACTTCTGTACGCGCGTCGCCTGGCCCCACCTCGTCGCCCGCGGCGGCGGCGCCGTCCTGAACGTCGCCTCGGTGGCCGCCGTGCGCGGCGCGCCGTTCATGCCGATGGTGCCGCACGGCGCCGCCAAGGGCGGGGTGCTGGCGATGAGCAAGCACCTGTGCGCGGCCGGCGCCCCGCACCGCATCCGGGTCAACACCATCGCCCCCGGCATGACCCGCACCTCCGCCACCGCCCCCTTCCTGGACGACCCCGACGGGCCCAGGGCCCGGCTGGAGGCGCGCATCCCGGCCGGCCGGGTGGGCGAGCCCGAGGACATCGCCCGCGCCGCCGCCTTCCTGTGCAGCGACGAGGCCGCGTTCGTCAACGGAGCCGACCTGATGGTCGACGGCGGCGACAGCGCGATGGCGGGCTGAGCGGCGTGACCGTACGACTCGACCACGTAGCCGTCACCGTACGCGACCTGACCGCCCAGACCGACTGGTACACCGCGGCCTTCGGGCTGAGAACGGTCTTCACCTTCCACCTGGAAGGGCCGGGCCTGCGCGGCGTCGTCCTCGAACATCCGCACGGCTGGCGCATCGAACTCCTCGCCAGACCCGGCTCCGCGCCCGGCCTCAGGGCGCCGGACCCGCTGACCGCCGCCCTGACCGAGGGATACGGGCACTTCGCGGTCAGCGGCCCCGAACTCGACCCCCTCTACACGGCCCTGGTGGCCCATGGAGCGGGCGAGGCCGTACCACCCGGGCCTTCCCCCGAACCCGGTGTGCGCATGGCCTGGGTCACCGACCCCGAGGGAAATCTCATCGAAATCATAGAGAAGAACGCAGAGTGAGGGCACGCACGATGACGGATTCGATCTCCCCGAAAAGACTCGACAGAGGGACGCTCATAGCGTGCTGTCTCGCCGTGGCGGCGGCACAGCTGTGCATTACGGTGCCTTCACCGATCAACGGCAATATTCAGGCCGCATTCGGCGCGTCGGGTTCCCAGGTCGCCTGGGTCACTTCCGCCTTCATTCTCCCCACCGCGATTCTCGAGCTGAATTTCGGAGTGGTCGGCGACCTCTTCGGCCGTAAGCGCCTGCTGGTGCTCGGCGGATTCATCCTCGCGCTCGGTGAACTCCTCAACGCCACCTCCCAGAACATCACCATGCTCTGGATCGGACAGGGCCTCGCGGGTGTCGGCGCCGCCGCGCTCTTCCCCAGTTCCCTCGCGGTGATCGCGGCCGCCACCCCCGGGGAGAAGGACCGCGCCAAGGCGGTCTCGACCTGGGCGCTCAGCATCTCCCTCGCCTCGGCCGTCGGACCGCTGTCCTCCGGCGTGCTTGCCACGGTCGCCGACTTCCGCTGGGCGTTCGTGCCGCCGGTCGTCCTGGGCCTCGTCGTGGGCGTCACCAGCTGGATCATGGTCACCGACTCCAAGGCGCCCGAGGGCCGCTCGCTGGACTGGCCGGGCCAGATCACCGTCGCCGTCGGCCTCACCGCGCTGCTGTGGGGCGTCATCGAGGGCGGCGACCGAGGCTGGAGCAGTCCGGCGATCGTCGGCTCCCTCGCCCTGGCCGCCGTGGCCCTGGCCGGCTTCGTCGTCGCGGAGAAGCGCTCGGCGTCGCCCATGTTCAACCTGGACCTGCTGAAGATCCCGTCGTTCGCCGCCGCGGCCGTCGTCGCGCTGGCCGGCATGTTCGGGTTCATCGGCACCGCGTACTGCGTCTCCATCCGGCTCGGCGCGGTGATGCACCTGAGCGCGCTGCGGGCCGGCATGCCGTTCGTCATCCTCCAGCTGATCCCGCTGCTGCTGGCGCCCGTGCTGAGCCGCATGCTCACCCGCGTCGAGCCGCGCCTGCTGCTGATGGGCGGCCTGCTGCCGATGGCCGCCGGCCAGTTCTGGATCGCCGCGCTGCCCATCACCACCACCTCCCTCGCCGCCTTCATCGGGCCGGTGCTGCTGCTCGGCGTCGGCTTCATCTGCGTCGTCTCCTCCCTCACCTCGGCGGCCGTCAACGCCGTACCGCTCAACATGACCGGCATGGCCAGCGGCGCCACCAGCCTGGTGCGCGAGTTCGGCCAGGCGCTCGGCCCGGCCGTCATCAGCGCGGTCGCGATGAGCGCCGCGTCCTCCGCCCTGGTGGGCAAGCTCAGCGGCCCGGACGCGGGCATGGAGGCGGCCGCGGGTCCCCTCGCGGTCGTCAACGCGGGCAGCGACGCCGCCCGGGAGGCCACGCAGTCCGCCCTCGCCCACGGCATGGCGCTCGGCGTGACCATCTGCGGCTGTGCCTCCCTGCTGGGCGCGCTGGTCACCCTGGTGCTGGTGCGCAGGAACAGCACGCGCGCCACGGTGGAGTCGGGCGAACCCACGGTGCAGACCGCGACCGCGTGACGATCCGTGCGGTTCGGAGGCCGGGGTCCAGCCCCGGCCTCTTTCGCGTGCGCCCGGGTGCGGCACCCGCCGGGACCAGGGCGGAGGGCCTCGGCCGAGGCCGCGTGCGGCCGCGGTCCGAACCGCGTGAGCCCCGCCGGCCGGCACCGTCTGCGGTGTCCGGGCGGCGGGGCTGCGGCTGGGCGGCCGGAGTCAGGAGGCGTCCAGCGCGTTGGTGATCGCCTGCACGCCGCCGTGTGCCGTGTACCCGCCGTCGACCGTGATCTCCGCGCCGTTGACGTACGACGCCTCGTCGGAGAGCAGGTAGACCACCAGCGGGGCCACCTCGTCGACGGTGCCGGGCCGTCCCTGCGGGGTCATCGACAGGTGCGCCTCGACGAACACCGGGTTCGCGCCCGACATCAGGGGCGTCTCGATGTAGCCGGGGTGGACGAGGTTGGTGCGGATGCCGCGTCCGGCCAGTTCCAGCGCCGCCACCTTCGACAGTCCCCGCAGCGCCCACTTGCTGGCCGTGTAGGCGACCGCGTGGTGGGCGGTGAGGGCGGCGACCGAGCCGACGTTGACGATGGAGGAGCCGGGCGGCATCAGCGGCGTCAGGGCCTGGATGCCGAGCAGGGCGCCGGTCGTGTTCACGGCGAACGCCCGGTTCCAGTCGGCCAGGCCGACTTCGCCGAGGCGGGCCCGCATCGGGATGCCGGCGTTGTTGACGAGGCCGTGCACCGCCTCCAGGCCGGCCGCGAGCGCGGCCCAGTCCTCGGGCGACGTCACGTCCAGGTGACGGAAGGCCACGTCCAGGCCGTCGGCGCGCGACGAGGCGGCCAGCTTCTCCCCGGCCTCGTCGAGGACATCGGTCGCGATCACCGTCGCGCCCTCCCGGGCGGCCGCCGTGACCTCGGCGGCTCCCTGTCCCTGCGCGGCCCCGGTGACGACGACGGTCCGGCCCGACAGACGCATGCGGCTCACGGCTTCCTCCCACGGGTGCGGGAGCCCTCCCGCAGGGCTCCTCGCGTCCACGCTAGGAAGTGGCGCTCAGCTCCGGAAACGCGTGTCGGCCATGCCTGTCATCCACGGGGACGATCCCGGGCCGCGGCGGCTCGCCCAGTGCGGCCCCGACCTTGCGCACCGTCTCGCGCAGCCACCGGTGGGCGGGGTCGGAGTGCCGGTTGTGGTGCCAGTACATGGCCTCCACCAGCGGTACGTCCGGGAACGGCGTCGGCACCACGGCGCACCGCGCGAAGCCCTCGTAGCGGCGGGCCAGCCGCTCGGGCACCAGGGCGACCAGGTCGGTGCCGCTGACCAGGAACGGCAGCACGCTGAAGCCGGGCGTGCTGACCTGCACCTTCGGTGTGATGCCGAGGGTCTCCAGCTGGCGCTCGGCGGGCGTGTGGCTCTTGCCGATGGCGCAGGCGGCGTGCGGCATCTCCGCCAGGTCGCGCAGGCCGAGCCGCCCGTCGGTCAGCCGCGGGTTGTCCGGGTCGACCAGGCACACGAACCGGTCGTGCATCACGGCCTCGCTGACGCCCGGCAGCTGGTAGCCCAGCGGCACGACCATCAGGTCGTGGCAGCGCAGATGGGTCTCGTTCTCCAACTGCCCGTCCACGATGGGGTGGAAGTCGATGCGCACCCCGGGCGCCTCCTCGGCGATGACCCGCAGCAGCGGCTCCACGAACACCGTCATCACGTAGTCGGACATCACCACGGAGAAGCGCTGGCGGCTGCGCGTCGGGTCGAAGTGCCGGGTCAGCGACAGCGCCTCCTCCGCCTTGTGCAGCGAGGCCTGCACGACCGGCAGCAGCCGCTCCGCGAGCGGCGTCAGCTCGTACTCCCGGCCCACCCGCACCAGCAGCTCGTCGTTGAAGTGCCGGCGCAGCCGGGCCAGCGAGCCGCTCATCGCGGACTGGCTGGTGGACAGTCGCACGCCCGCGTGGGTCACGTTCTTCTCCTCCAGCAGGGCTTCCAGCGCCACCAGAAGATTGAGGTCGATCGCTCCGAGACCCATCCGTGTTTCCTTCCGGCCGCGTCGTTGAAGCTCGGTGGAACCGGAGCGTAACCGCCGCGTTCCCGCCGAGGAAGAGCAGGGTGAACAATTCACAGGGACCCGATGGCAGTCATCGGGTCCCTGGATACGTGCAGGTCAGAGAGGTGTGCGCTACGGCCGGGGGGTCCGCCCCCGCTTGCGTGCCCGGGGCAGGTAGACCTCCGCGCGCCCCGGCACGATCCGGTTGGACAGCGTGCCGAGCCGCTCCACGGTCAGTGTCACCTCGTCGCCGGGCGCCAGCGGCGGCGGTGTCCGCTCGCCCAGCCGGACCCAGAACTCCGCCAGCGCCCCCCAGCCGCAGGTGCCGGAGCCGAGGACGTCCCCGGGGCGCACCCAGGCGTCCCGGGAGGCGTAGGCGATCATCTCCTCGAACGTCCAGGAGACGTTGGCGAGGCTGTCCCGGCCGATCAGCTCGCCGTTGAGGGTGACCGTCATCTCCAGGTCCACGAAGCCGTCCGCGTCCCGCCGGTCCTCCACCTCGTCCGCGGTGACCAGCCAGGGGCCGAGCGTGTTGGCGAAGTCCTTGCCCTTGGAGAAGCCCAGGCCGAGGTTCTTCTCCGGCTTCTGCAGATCGCGCGCCGACCAGTCGTTGAAGACGAGGTAGCCGGCGATGTGCTCGCGCGCCTGCCCGGGCGTGAGGTCCCGGCCGGCGCGTCCGACCACCGCGCCGACCTCCAGCTCGAAGTCGAGGTCCGAGCAGCCCGCCGGCACCGGGACGTCGTCGTGGGCGCCGTAGCCGGCGTGCGGGCTGGTGAAGTAGAAGTTGGGCGCCCGGTACCACTCCTCGGGCACGTGCTCAAGACCGTCCAGCGACTTCGACACGCCCTCGATGTGCGCCTCGAAGCCGACGAAGTCCCGGATGGACGGCGGCTTCAGCGGCGGCAGCAGCCGCACCTCGTCGACCGTGAGGCCGCTCGGCCGCCGCAGCGCCTCGGCGCCGGCCGCGTGCAGCACCTCCTGCTCGATCAGCGCCAGCACGGTGACGCCCTCGGGGAGCGGATGGACGATGCCGTCCCGGACCACCCCGGCGCGTTCCTCGCCCCGGTACTCGTACGTCGCGAATCGCATGCCCTACCGCTCCCAGTGGTTGGTGTTGGTGACGGTGCCGGCGCTCAGGTAGCCGGCGAACAGGCCCTTGGGGTCGCGCACCGCCCGGATCTCCTGGAGCCGCCGCCACTGCTCGTGGCCCATGAACTTCAGCTGCCGCACCGTGAAGTCGGAGTCGCCCAGGTACTGGCCGACGGTCACCGGCCGCATCGCCGCCGTGGCCTCGTCCAGCCAGGCCCGCAGCTCGGCGTCCCGTGTGTCGTCGTCGTGCACCACATAGGCGGCGCAGTAGATC
This sequence comes from Streptomyces sp. NPDC020490, assembly GCF_044335305.1. Classification (NCBI taxonomy): domain Bacteria; kingdom Bacillati; phylum Actinomycetota; class Actinomycetes; order Kitasatosporales; family Streptomycetaceae; genus Streptomyces; species Streptomyces sp. NPDC020490. The sequence goes on from NZ_JBIRUY010000027.1 coordinate 14,141, forward strand.
TCCGACTGCAGCGAGAAGGCCATGTCGGGCAGTTCGCGCAGCGGCGCCATGGAGAACCAGATGGTGAAGGTCTGCCGGGTCGGGTGCTCGGTGAACGCCTTCCGGATCGCCGGCACCACCTGCTCGGCCGGCCCCGACAGCCACGCGTTGTCCACGAAGTAGCGGTGCCCCTCGGGGTTGGCTGTGCGCTGGCCCACGAGCTGCTCGGCGATCGTGGTCGGCTTCGCCTCCACCCGGAACAGGGCCCGGTCGGCGTAGGGGTTGGCGTGCAGCGGGGCCAGCGCCTCGGCGGCCTGCTCCGGGGTGTCGGTCATCGACACGCCGGTGACCAGCAGGACGGGCTCGTCCCGGTCGGGCGGGGTCTGGGTGACCGCGACGATCTCCACCAGCTCGGAGACCGTGTGGTGGGTGTCGTGCAGCCAGGTCATGACCTCGTCGAACAGGTCGAGCGGGTACGCGTGCACCGTGTGCGCCGGATGCCGGGGCAGCGGCCGGGTGCGCAGGTGGAAGCGGGTGACGACACCGAAGAAGCCGGGGCCCGCGCCGCGCGCCGCCCAGTACAGGTCGCTGTGGTGCGTCTCGTCCGCGCGCACCAGCTCGCCCTCGGCGGTGACGATGTCGATCGCCGCGATGTTCTCCGCCGCCCAGCCCCAGCCGCGCGCGTTCCAGCCCTGCCCGCCCTGCAGCAGGAAGCCGCCGATGCCGACGGAGGGGCAGTGCCCGCCGTTGAAGAACCGGCCGAACTCGCCGAGGTAGGGGTTGAGTTCGTCGCCCCCCTTGACGCTGGGCGTCGCCGAGACGATCCGCGTCCGCGGGTCGTACGCCATCTCGCGGAAGCCGCCCAGGTCGATCAGCAGGGCGTCCCCGCGCACCGACCAGGCGGCCCAGCTGTGCCCGCCGGAGCGGACGGCGACCTGCCAGCCCCGTTCCAGGGCGAGCCGCACGCCCTCGACGACGTCCTGCTCGGTGACGGCCTCCAGCACGGCGGCCGGCCTGCGGTCCGCGGGGCGGCGGGCGTTGAAGATCCGGCCGACGCACGCTTCCTCGAAGCTCTCGTCGCCGGGCAGGTGCAGGGTGCCGGAGAAACGGTTGTCGTTCATGAAGGTCTCGCTCACTTCACCGCGATCGGATTGACGGGGGCGCCCACCGCTCCGGTGACCGGAAGGGGCGCGGCGACCAGCAGGAACTCGTAGACGCCGTCGGCCGCGCAGTCCTCGGCCAGCGCCTCCAGGTCCCACATCTCGCCCAGCGGCAGCCCCATGTTGGGGATCGCTATCTGGTGCAGGGGGGACATCGCCGGCTCGGCGAACTCGTACGGGCGCACCTCCAGGCCCCAGGTGTCGGAGGCGATGGCCGCGATCTCCGTACGGTGCAGCCAGCCGAGCGTGGTGAACGACAGCCCCGGCGCGTCGCCCGCCGCGTAGGTGCCCCAGTCGCCCAGCCGCCGCACCCGGCCCAGCTGACCGGTGCGCACCAGCACCAGGTCGCCGCGGCGCACCGTGGACGTGGCGCCCTGCGCCTCGATCGTGGCGCGCAGGTGCTCCTCCCGGACCGGGAAGCCGTCCGGCAGTTCACCGTGCCCGTCGCCGACGGCGCGGCCCACGTCGAGCAGGACCCCGCGTCCGGTGAACGCGTCGCGCATGTGCTCGATGCCGGTGACCGAGTCGCCGTCGCCGTTCACGATGGTGCACGGGCGGCCGTTCCACGCCTGCTTGTTGTCGTAGATGTGGCCGAGGCCGTCCCACTGGGTGGACGCCTGGAGCGGCATCACCACGTGGTCGTCCGCGCCGCCGAAGCCGTGCGGGAAGCCCTGGGTGCCGGCCGCCGCGTCGGAGCCGGTGTCCTTCATGTAGTGCACCGGGTTGATACGGCCGCGGAACCCGCGCTGCGGTCCGTCCTCGTTGAACTCCAGCGCCAGCGAGAAGGGGCGCCCGCGCCGCACCAGCCCGGCCGCGTGGGCCCGTATCGCGTCGTCGAGGAAGTTCAGCGTGCCCAGCACGTCGTCCTCGCCCCAGCGGCCCCAGTTGCGGTAGGCGGCACGGGCCTTGGCGAGCTCTTCCTCGATGGGACCCAGAGTCATCGGGTACGTCCTTTCAGCAGCAGGCCGAGGGCGTTGCCCCCGGCGATCGCGGCACGCTCGGCCGGGGCCAGGCCGGCCGCGTCCAGGCGGGCCAGCGGGTCGCTCACGCCCATGTCGAAGGGGTGGTCCGTGCCGAGCACGACCCGGTCGGCGCCCACCTCCTCGACCAGGTGGCGCAGCGCGCGCGGGGTGTACACCAGCGCGTCGAACCACATGCGGCGCAGATAGGCGCTCGGCGGCTCGGCGCAGCCGCGGGCGTCCTCGCGCACCCGCCAGGCGTGGTCGGAGCGCCCCACGTACGTCGGCAGGTAGCCGCCGCCGTGCGCGGCCACCAGCTTCAGGCCCGGGAACCGGTCGAGGACGCCGGTGAAGATCAGGTGCGAGAGCGCCACCGTCGTCTCCACCGGCTGCCCGACGGTGTTGCCGAGGTAGCGGGTGGCCAGCCGCTCGCCCAGCGAGCAGCCCCACGGGTGCACGAACACCACCGCGCCCAGCTCCTCGGCCTTCTCCCACACCCGGTCGTGCGCCGGGTCGGCCAGCTCCCGGCCGTCCACGGTCGTGGACACGCTGATCCCGTACAGGCCCGGCCCGGTGACCGCCCACTTCAGCAACTCCACCGCCAGAGCGGGATGCTGGAGCGGCACGGTGCCGAGCCCGTACAGCCGCTCCGGCGCCTCGGCGCAGTGCGCGGCCACCGCCTCGTCGACCGTGCGGGCGAGCCGGCCGGCCAGCTCCGCGTCCGCCCAGTGGTGGTGCATCGGCATCGGGCCCACCACCTGGATGTCGACGCCCATCGCGTCCAGGTCCGCGAGCCGCTCCGCGACGCTCGTCAGCTTCCCGGCCAGACGCCGGAGCTGGGCGCGGTTGACGGACAGTGACTCGGGGGAGTGGGCGCGCTGCTCGGCCGCCAGTTCGGCGGCGAGCCCCGGCGTGCCCGCGACCAGGGCGTCGGCGGCCGGCACGGCCAGGTGGCCGTGGAAGTCGACGACCGGCGTGCTCATGCGGCCGCCGTCAGCGACTGCAGCGTCTCCGACATGATCCGCGCCGGGTCGGCGCCCGGCGTGGCCGGGTCGATCTCCCACTCGGCCAGCCGCAGCGAGTTCTCCAGCACCATCCGCACCCGCGGCAGCCGCCGCGCCATGAACCGGTCCAGGGCCTGCTCCACCGGCACGTCCCCGGTGACCAGGGTGGCCAGCAGCACCGCGTCCTCCATGCACATGGCGGCTCCCTGCGCGATCAGCGGCGGGCAGGCGTGGGCGGCGTCCCCGACGACCATCGCCCGGCCGCGGTGCCACGGCCCGTCGACCAGGACCGCCTCGATCCAGCGGTAGTCGACCGCCGTGTCGTCGGGCAGCGAGGCGATGATCTCGCCCCACATGCCCCCGTACCCGGCGCCGCGCTCGCGCAGCAGCGGCAGCGGGGCGCGCGGACCGATCAGCGAGGCGTCGAGGTTCTCGTCGAGGAGGTAGGCGTAGCAGCGGTCGGCGGAGATCGGGCTGTAGCCGGCCTTGAAGCGGGGGCCGCCGTAGTACACCTCGGCGCAGTCCATCCCGGCGGGCCGCTCGGCCACCACTCGGAAGATCGACATGCCGACCGGGCGCGGCCGCTGGGGGAGGCCGATGAGCGCGCGCATCGACGAGTTGATGCCGTCGGCGCCGACCACGAGGCCGTAGCGGCCGGTGGAGCCGTCGGTGAAGGACACGTCCACGTGTCCGGGCGACTGCTCCAGCCGGTCGACGCTCAGCCCGAGACGGACCCGCACGCCCTGCGCGTACACCGCGTCGCACAGCGCGTCCTGCAGGTCCGAGCGCAGCGCGCCCGCCGTGGACGGCAGGTCCGGGCCGCCGGTGTGCGGGGTCGGCAGCTCGCTGATCAGGCCGCCGTCCGCGCGCCGCAGCCGCATGACGTCGAACGGCACGGCCCGCTCCAGCACCCGGTCCAGCACGCCCACCGAGCGCAGCGCCTTCAGCGCGTTGCCCTGGACGGTGATGCCGTGCCCCACACCGAACCACTGGGGGGAGATCTCGGCGAGCTCGACGTCGGCGCCGCGCTGGGCGAGCGCCAGCGACAGCACGCTTCCGGTGATGCCGCCGCCGACGACGAGCACCTTCTGTACGGGCATGGGCGATCCTTGCGAACGTAGAGGACGAGGGGGTCAGCCGGAGAAGCGCGCGCCGAGCTCGTGGTAGTGCTCCACGGCCGGCGGCTCGGCGAAGAACGGGCCGACCAGGGCCCGCCAGCGCGCGAAGCGCTCCGACTCCCGGAAGCCGGCGGTGTGCGCCTCGACCGACTCCCAGCCGACCAGGAGCAGGAAGGTCCGTGGCCGCTCCTCGCACCTGAGCAGCTCGGCCCAGCGGAACCCGTCGGCCTCGGCGAGCACCTCCCGTGCCGTGCCGAAGACCTCCTGGAACTCCTCTTCCCGGCCGGCCTCGACGGTCAGCTGGGCATGCTCGACGACCACGTGTTTCTCCTCGTGACGGTGGGTGCTCCGAGACTGCTCGGGCGATCGACGCAGGGTCAACGGATCGAGGCATCGGCAAGGGGGACGTCATGCATCCCGCAGAGCGATGGAGCCGCAGTTCAGCCGCCGGGAGGGCCGCCGATGGCAGCCATCGCGAACGGCCATTTCCGCCGCCCGGCCGGGCTGCCTAGCGTCAGGGGCGATCCCCACCCCGACGAGGAGAGCCGCCCGTGCCCGATCCACTCACCCCTGCCGGACCGTTCGCGCTCGGCACGTTCCGCAGCAGTGCAGGCGCCTTCCCCGGCCTGGTCACCGGGGCCCGCGTGCGCGACCTGTCCGACCTGGTGCCGTCCGTGCGCGCCCTGGTCGAGGACTGGGACGCCCGGCTGCCCCGGCTCGGCGAACTCGCCCGGTCCGCCGACGGCGCCTGGCACGACCTGGCCGCGCTGCACGTCCTGCCCCCGCTGGAGCTGGGCCAGATCCTGCAGAGCGGCGCCAACTACCGCAAGCACGTGGTCGATCTGGTCGCCGCCGAGAAGGAGAGCGTGCACGGCGCCACCCCCGAGGAGGCCCGCGCCGACGCCGAGAAGATGATGGACGAGCGCATCCGCGGCGGAGTGCCGTACGTCTTCCTCGGCTCCCCGCGCGCGATGTGCGGCCCCTACGACGACATCGTGCTGCCCGCGCTCGGCGAGCAGCACGACTGGGAGCTCGAACTCGCCCTGGTCATCGGCAGGAAGGGCCGCGACATTCCGGCCGGGGAGGCGATGTCGTACGTCGCCGGCTACACCATCTGCAACGACCTCACCACCCGCGACCGCCTGTACCGGCCCGACCTGAAGGCCATCGGCACCGACTGGTTCACCGCCAAGAACGCCGACACCTTCCTGCCGACCGGCCCCTTCCTGGTGCCGGCCGCCTTCGTCGGCGACCCGGACGACCTGCGCATCACCCTGCGGCACAACGGAGTCGTCCGGCAGGACGAGTCGACCAAGGACATGATCTTCGACATTCCGCGGCTCATCGCGTACGTCTCCACGACCACCACCCTGCACCCCGGTGACCTGCTGCTCACCGGCTCCCCGGCGGGCAACGGCGCGCACTGGGGCGTCTTCCTGAAGCCGGGCGACGTCCTGGAGGCGGAGATCACCGGCCTGGGCCGTCAGCGCAACACCGTCAGGAGCCACGTCAGGAGCCACGCATGAGCTTCCGGCCCATCACCCACCTGCGCCATGTCGCCCTGGCCGTCCCGGACTTCGACGCCCAGCGCGCCTTCTACCGCGACACCTGGGGCCTGACCGAGGTCGCCGGCGACAGCGGCCTGGCGTTCTTCGCCGCCGAGGGCAGCCCCGAGCAGTACGTCGTGCGCGTCCGCGAGGACGCACGCAAGCGCATGGACCTGGTCGCCTTCGGGGCGGTGTCGCCCGCGGCGGTGGACGAACTCGCGCTGCGCCTCGGCCGGGCGGGGGTCCGCATCGTGCACGAGCCGAAGGCGCTGGACACCCCCGGCGGCGGCTACGGCCTGCGCTTCTTCGACCCGGACGGCCGGGTCGTGGAGGTCTCCGCGGACGTCGCCGTCCGCGCCCACCGCAGGATCGAGGAGCGCGAGGCGGTGCCCGTGCGGCTGTCGCACTGCGTCGTCAACTCCCAGGACCCGGCCGGGCTGCGCGACTTCTACGTCGAGCACCTCGGCTTCCGGCTCACCGACACCCTGTACTCCACGCACATGGGCGACCTCATGTACTTCCTGCGGTGCAGTCCGCTGCACCACTCCTTCGCCATCGCCCGCGGACCCCATGTGTCGCTGCACCACGCCTCGTTTGAGATGCGCGGGGTGGAGGAGTACATGCGCGGCACCGGACGCGCGCTGCGCGCCGGCACCCGGCTGACCTGGGGCCCGGGCCGCCACCTGGCGGGCGACAACACCTTCTCCTACTTCCACGACCCGCACGGCAACACCGTGGAGTACACCACCGAACTCGCCGTCCTCGAAGAGGACCTGTGGCATCCCGGCCGGCACGACGTCGACGACCCGATGACCCAGGACCAGTGGGGCACCGCCGACCCGATGAGCGAGTCGGTCGCCAAGGAGCAGTTCAACGACCCCGACGTGCTGTTCGAAGCGCCGCCCGTCTGATCCCCCGACTCCGCACAGAAAGGCCGCAGTTGTGGCAGAGATCCTGAAGCACGCCGTCCCCGGGGCGGAGGTCGCCGCCTCCCTCGACCAGGTGCGCGAGACCGTCGCCGGCGTCATCGCGGACATCCGCGAACGCGGCGACGACGCCGTGCGCGCGTACTCCGAGAAGTTCGACAAGTGGAGCCCGGACTCCTTCCGGCTGAGCGAGGAGGAGGTCGAGAAGATCGTCGCGTCGGTGCCGCAGCAGGTCATCGACGACATCCGGTTCGTGCAGGACCAGGTCCGCACCTTCGCCCGCCACCAGCTCGACTCCCTGAAGGAGTTCGAGGTGGAGACGCTGCCCGGCGTGCGGCTCGGGCAGAGGCACGTCCCCGTGCGGGCGGCGGGCGCCTACATCCCCGGCGGCCGCTACCCGCTCACCGCCTCCGCCCACATGACGATCGTCACCGCCAAGGTCGCGGGCGTCCCGCGGGTGGTCGCCTGCACGCCGCCCACCCGGCGCCCGACCGCCGCCCCTCAAGGACGCGCTACGCGCGGCTGGCTGGATTCCGGAGAGATCCCGGCCGCCACCGTCGCCGCCATGTACATGGCGGGCGCGGACGAGATCTGGCTGCTCGGCGGGGTCCAGGCGGTCGCCGCGATGGCCGTCGGCACGGACAGCATGCAGCCGGTCAACCTGATCGCCGGGCCCGGCAACGCCTACGTCGCCGAGGCCAAGCGGCAGCTGTTCGGCGGGATCGGCATCGACCTGTTCGCCGGCCCGACCGAGATCCTGGTGCTCGCCGACGAGCACGCCGACCCGTTCGTGTGCGCCGTCGACCTGCTCTCCCAGGCCGAGCACGGCCCCGACTCCCCGGCGGTGCTGATCACCACCTCCCGCGAGGTCGCCGAGCGGACGATCGCCGAGGTCGAGCGGCTGCTGCCGGGCCTGCCCACCCGGGACTTCGCGGAGCCCGCCTGGCGCGACCACGGCCAGGTGCACGTCGTCGGATCGCTCGACGAGATGTACACGCTCGCCGACGAGTTCGCCTTTGAACACGTCGAGGTGCTGACCCGCCGGCCGCGCGAGGCGCTGGAGCGGATGACGCAGTACGGCGCCCTGTTCCTCGGCGAGGGCACCTGTGTGTCCTTCGGCGACAAGGTCATCGGCACCAACCATGTGCTGCCGACCCGCGGCGCCGCCCGCTACACCGGCGGCCTGTGGGTGGGCAAGTACCTCAAGACGGTGACCTACCAGGAGGTCACCGACACCGCTTCGCAGGCCCTGCTCGGCCGGGTGTGCGGGCGGGCCTCCCGGGTCGAGCTGTTCGAGGGGCACGCCCGCTCCGGCGACGTACGCGCCGCGCGGGCCGTAGGGGACGAGCTGCCGTGGAACGCCGCATGACCCTGCGGGGGCGCACCGCCCTCGTGACGGGCGGCGGAGGGCCGCTGGGGCGGGCGTTCGCGCTGGCCCTGGCCGGCGCCGGCGCCCGCGTCGTCCTCACCGGCCGGAGCGAGCGGGCGCCGGCGGAGGCGGCGGCCCGGGTCACCGAGCGGGGCGGCGCGGCCCGCACCGCCGTGTGCGATGTCGCCGACCCGGCGTCGGTCGCCCGGCTCGCCGCCGAACTGGTCGACGAGGACGTGTCGTTGCTCGTCAACAACGCCGGCGTCGCGGGCCCGGTGCGGCCGCTCGTCGACATCGAGCCGGATGAGTGGGACGAGGTGTTCGCGGTCAACGTCCGCGGCGTCTACCTGATGTGCCGGGCCTTCCTGCCGCGGATGATCGCGGCCGGGCGGGGCGACATCGTCAACGTCGCCTCGGTCAGCGGCAAGCGCCCGCTGCTCAACCGCACCCCCTACACCGCCTCCAAGATGGCGCTGCTCGGGCTCACCCGGACCCTGGCGGGGGAAGCCGGCCCGCACGGAGTCTCCGTCAACTCGCTGTCGCCCGGACCGGTCCGCGGCCCGCGCATGGACCGCAACTTCCGGCTCACCGCCGAACTGACCGGCTGCTCGGTCCAGGAGGCCGAACGCGACTTCGCCTCCCGGGCGGCCCTCGGCCGGCTCGTCGAGGAGGACGAGGTCGCCCGCGCCCTGCTGGCGATGCTCGCCATGCCGGGACTGTGCGGCGCGGACATCGACCTGTCGGCCGGGATGATCGCCCCCGCGTGACCACGTATCACCCCTGAAACCGAACAGAGAACGACGAGGTGGACGGCGCGGACGCCGCCCGCCTCGTCGTCGTGTCCGTGCCCCCGAACCACCCTGTGGCCACTCTGTGTGATCGCCATGGAGCGGGCCGCCCGATCCGAGGCATCGGGTTCCGGGATGCGTGTGTGAGACGCCTATTGCCCTGTGGGCAGCGTTGGTTCACTCCGTCGTGCACCCCAGGTGCCCCGTCCCGGACCGTCCCGCCGCACGCCCCCGCGGGCCGGTTCGTCACGCTGCGCGACAGCGCACTCGAACCGTGGAAGGCACGCAATGACGCAGATCACCCGACGCTCCCTCCTGATCGCCGGTACCGCCACGGCCGGAGTCCTGCTGGTTCCGGCCGCCACCGCCACCGCCGCGCCCGCGGCGAGCGGGAACCGGATCACCATCGGCTCCGGCGAGACCTACGAGCTCACGGCGACCACCCGGGTGAGCCGGCTGACGATCGCGGAGGGCGGGCGGATCGTCGCCCCGGACGGCCACAGCCTCACCCTCACCGTCGACGGCGTGGAGACCGGCCAGCTGCTGACCGGTACCGGCGGCACCGCGACCCTCGTCCAGCCGGGCACCTACCGCGGCGACGTGGTCCTCACGGTGACGGCGCGGAACGACGTCACGTACCAGACGCTGACCTTCCCCTTCCGGCAGGCGCTCTACGTCGACGGCGACGGTGTCGTCCGCGACAGGTCCGTCCTCGCGGCGCTGGTCGGCGGCAAGCTCACCGACTCCTACGCCCGGAACGTGTCGATCACCTCCACCGGCGAGTGCTTCGACGGCGTGTACGTGCGGGACCGTGCCTACACGCTGCACCGGCCCACCATCTCCCTCACCGGCAACGGCCGCAGCGACTTCGCCGGCTACGGCGCCGCGGTGGTCGGCGCGGGCACTTCCGCCCGACTGGTCCTGGAGGGGGCCCGCATCACCAACAAGGGGGTCGTCCGCACCGCCGTCATCGCCGACGACGGCGCCGACGTCATCGTGAAGAACTCCTTCATCCGCTGCCGCGACGGAGTGCTGCCCGCCGACTACCGGGCCACCGTCGAAACCCCGTACATGCAGTCGGTGCCCTGGATGCTCGGCCTCGACGGCAACGTCCGCGCCACCAACCTCATCGGCAAGGACAGCACCGCCACCTATCTCGGCTCCACCGTCTTCTCGGAGACCTGGGGAGCCCTGTCGGTCGAGGGCGGCAGCGGGCTGAAGCTGACGGCGGTCAACAGCCACGTCGGCAACACCGGGCGGTACGGCTACGGTACCTACGCCATCGGCGACGCCGTGGTCCGCGTCCTCGGCTGCCGCTTCGACGTCGGCAGCTACGCCACCATCATCGCGGGCCCGGCCGCGGTCGTGCACTACGGCGACAGCACCCCGGCCGCCGTCGCGGCACTGAACACGGAGCTCGGGCTGGGCCTCTCGGACGCCGAGCCGGCGGACCTCCCGGCGCGCAACACCGTCGTGAACTCCGGTCACTTCGGCTACATGTTCTTCGGCGCCGGCACGCTGACCCTGGACGGCGGCACCGTCGTCCACTCCGAGCGGGCGACCTTCCTCAACAAGGGCCAGCAGACCGCCATCACCGTCGACGGGTCCAAGGGCGCCCGCCTCGAGCCGCGTGACGGCGTCATCCTGCAGATGATCGAGCTGGACGACCCGGGCCCGGTCGACGTCGACGGCAGGATGATGAACGTGGGCGTCTACACCGAGCCCACCGGCGACCCGGCGAAGGACGCCTCCTTCGACGTGACCGCCGCCCACACCGCCGACTCGGCCGCCACCTTCTCCTCCATCGCGCTGAAGGGCGACTTCTACAACGGCATGCGCAAGGGCAAGAACATGGTCCTCACCTTCGAGGACAGCACGGTCGAGGGCGTCATCTCGGCGTCCCGGACCCGGCACCGGGTGTCCACGATCGACTCCTCCGCCTTCTACGAGCTGGGCATCGTCACCAACACCGTCCAGCCCGCCGTCAACAACGGCGTGGTCGTCCGCCTGAACGGCGGCTCGGCGTGGACCGTCACCGGCACCTCGTACCTGACCGCGCTGACCGTCGCCGCCGACGCGGCCGTCAAGGCGCCGTCGGGCAGGTCGCTGGTCATGACGGTGGACGGCACCGAGACGGCCCCGACCGCCGGGAACACCTACACGGGGGCCATCACGCTGACCGTGGCGTGACGGGGTCAGGGGCGCCCGGCGGGGCGCGTGTTGGGCCGGTCGGGTCCGCGGGTGAGTCGTTCGGCCCCTGCTGCGGTGCCCCGCGCGCTGTGAGAGTGAGTCCCGAGTCCGCGAGACGTACGGCGGCGGGGTCCTCCCTCACAGGACCCCGCCACCGTGCCCCACCACCGGACCGCTCAGGGGGCGGGCCGGCGGTGTCACGTCCCGCGGGCGGGCGGCGGTGTGGGGACCGTGGCCCGTCGCCACGGCGGCTCCTCGGAAGCGGAGCGGGCCGGGTCACCCGCCTCCGCACCGGGCCCGCGCACCACCGGCGGCCGGCGACACGGTCGCCGTAGGGATCACCGCACGGCGGTGCGCGGGCCGCGACCCGTCAGGACGCCTCTGACACCTCTTGACCAGGGCCTGTTGGACCCTGATCGCGGGACCATCGCAGGGACTGCTGGGCCCTGCCGGGCCGGGCGGCCCTCCGATGATCATGTGGCGGCGGCCGGGAAGCGCCGCGTCGCGCAGCGCGCGCGCAGCACTCCCCGGCCGGTGAGCCATGTGAACGGATTCGGAGGACACCGCCCGGTGGACGAGGTACTGATGCAGCAGACGGAGCAGGTCCCCGGGGCGCGGACGCGTCCCGCGGTCCGCGAGCGGGCGGACGTGGCCGTCCGGCCGGCCGAGCGGCCCGCGTGGACGGAGTGGCTGACGACCACCGACCACAAGAAGATCGGGACCTTGTACCTGGTCACCGCGTTCGCGTTCTTCCTCCTCGGCGGCGCGCTGGCGCTGCTGATGCGCGCCGAACTGGCCCGCCCGGGTATGCAGGTGATGTCGAACGAGCAGTTCAACCAGGCGTTCACCATGCACGGCTCGATCATGCTGCTGCTGTTCGCGATGCCGCTGTTCACGGGCTTCGCCAACTGGCTGATGCCGCTGCAGATCGGCGCGCCCGACGTGGCCTTCCCGCGGCTGAACATGCTCGCCTACTGGCTGTTCCTGTTCGGCTCGCTGATCGCCGCCGGCGGCTTCCTCACCCCGCAGGGGGCCGCCGACTTCGGCTGGTTCCTCTACGCCCCGCTGTCGGACGCCGTGCACTCGCCCGGCGTCGGAGCCGATATGTGGATCATGGGCGTGACGCTGTCCGGCTTCGGCAGCATCCTGGGCGCGGTCAACTTCATCACCACGATCATCTGCATGCGCGCCCCCGGCATGACCATGTTCCGCATGCCGATCTTCACCTGGAACGTGCTGCTGACCGGTGTGCTCGTCCTCATCGTCTTCCCGGTGCTCGCGGCCGCGCTGCTGGCCCTGGAGATGGACCGGAAGTTCGGCAGCCACATATTCGACGCCGCCAACGGCGGGGCCCTGCTGTGGCAGCACCTGTTCTGGTTCTTCGGCCACCCCGAGGTCTACATCCTGGCGCTGCCGTTCTTCGGCATCGTCAGCGAGATCGTCCCGGTCTTCTCCCGCAAGCCGATGTTCGGCTACATGGGCCTGGTCGGCGCGACCATCGCCATCGCCGGCCTGTCGGTCACCGTGTGGGCGCACCACATGTACGTCACCGGCGGTGTGCTGCTGCCGTTCTTCTCCTTCATGACCTTCCTGATCGCGGTCCCGACCGGTGTGAAGTTCTTCAACTGGATCGGCACCATGTGGAAGGGCAGCCTGTCCTTCGAGACCCCGATGCTGTGGGCCACCGGCTTCCTGGTCACCTTCACCTTCGGCGGCCTCACCGGCGTGATCCTCGCCGCCCCGCCGCTGGACTTCCACGTCTCCGACTCGTACTTCGTCGTGGCGCACTTCCACTACACGCTGTTCGGCACGGTGGTGTACGCCATGTTCGCCGGATTCCACTTCTGGTGGCCCAAGTTCACCGGCAAGATGCTCGACGAGCGCCTCGGCAAGGTCACCTTCTGGACGCTGACGGCCGGCTTCCACCTCACCTTCCTCGTCCAGCACTGGCTCGGCGTGGAGGGCATGCCCCGCCGGTACGCCGACTACCTGGCGGCCGACGGCTTCACCGCCCTCAACACCCTGTCCACCATCGGCTCGTTCCTGCTCGGCCTGTCGTTCCTGCCGTTCCTCTACAACGTCTGGAAGACCGCCAGGTACGGCGAGCGGGTCCGCGTCGACGACCCGTGGGGGTACGGCCGTTCGCTGGAGTGGGCCACGTCCTGCCCGCCGCCGCGGCACAACTTCCTCTCGCTGCCCCGCATCCGCAGCGAATCCCCGGCGTTCGACCTGCACCACCCCGAGATCGTCCAGGCCGAGAAGGCGGCGTGACCCGTGGGCCGATCCGTCCTGGCGCTGGCCGCCGCGCTGGTGCTGTTCTCGGGGTGTGTCTGGTACGTCCCGGCCGTCGTCGACCTGCGCGCCGGCGACGACCGGCCCGCCTCGACCCGCACGGCCGCGGCGGCCTGCCTGACGGGTTGGGCCGCGGTCGCGGGTGTGGCCGTCCTGCTGGCCGCGACGGCCGTGTGGTGGGCGCCCGCCGGCGCGGCGGTCGCGGGCGCCGCGGCGACGGCCGGCCTGCGGCTCCGCGCCGGGGGCCAGCGCCGGCGCGAGGCGCGGGAGACCGCGTCGCAGCTGGCGGCGCTGCGCCTGGGCCCCGGCACACCGCCGCACGGCGGGAGGGGAGCCCGGGGCGTCTTCGCCGCCCTGGTCGGTTCCGGACTGCTCGGCGGCACGGCCGTCGCGGCCTGCCTGATCGTGGCCGGTCCCGGGGGCGGCCGGGCCTGGACGCCGGCCGCGGCGGCCTCCGCCGCGGTCGTCGCCCTGTTCGTCGCCCTCGCGGTGACGTACGCGATGCGCCCGCCGTACCGGCGGGCCGCCCGGGCCGCCCGGGCCGCCCGGGTGGCGGTCAGCCGATCCGCGCCTGAGCCTCCTCGGTGATCCGGTCGAACTGGGCGCCCATGGCCGCCGCCAGCGCCTGGGCGGCGGACAGCGGCCGCACCATGACCGTGAGCCGGTCGATCAGTCCCTCCTCGTCGAGGTGGATGAAGTCGCAGCCCGTCAGCGCGCGGTCGCCCACCCGCGCGCTGAACACCAGGGCGTGGTCGCGGCCGTCGGCCCCGGCGAGCTCCTGCTCGTAGCGGAAGTCCTCGAAGACGCGCGCCACCCCGCGCAGGATCGCCGCGGTGATCGCCTTGCCCGAATACGGCGCGAAGGCCACCGGGCTGGTGAACACGACGTCCTTCGCCAGCAGCGCCTCGACGGCGTCGAGGTCACCGGCCTCCACCGCTTCGCGGAACGCTCGCATCGGATCACCTCATAGTCAATTAGTGGAGTAGGTGCAGAGGAGACTAGTCAGCGGCCGGGGAGGTGTCCATGCGTGCGCTGCCCTAAGCTGACGCGGTGTTCAGCCCTGAAGGCCCCACCCTGCGCGAGCTCGCCGTCCAGGCGCTGTCGTCGGTCGAGCGCGGCTACGACCTGCTCGCGCCGAAGTTCGACCACACCCCCTTCCGGACACCCGACGCGGTGCTCGACGCGGTCGCCGCCGACCTGGCCCGCACGGGCTCCTTCGACGCCGGGCTCGACCTGTGCTGCGGCACCGGTGCGGGGACCGGCGTCCTGGCGAGGGTGTGCCGGCGCCGTGTCGTGGGCGTCGACTTCAGCGCCGGGATGCTCGCCGTCGCCCGCGGGCGCGCCACCGGCGCCGTGCCGCGCGCGGAGTACGTCCGGGCGGACGCCCGCGCGCTGCCCTTCGGCTCCGTCTTCGACCTCGTCGTCAGCTTCGGGGCGTTCGGGCACTTCCTGCCGCGCGAGCTGCCCGGACTGTTCGCGCAGGTCCACTCCGTGCTGCGGCCGGGCGGATGCTTCGCGTTCCCGGTCCTGGCCCCGCCGCGGCCCTCGTCGCCCGCGTTCTGGATGCTGCTCGGCTTCGACGCGGTGATGCGGGTGCGCAACGCCCTGTGGCGGCCGCCGTTCGTCATGTACTACCGCGCCTTCCGGCTCGGGCAGGTGCGGCGGGAACTGGAGCGGGCCGGGTTCCAGGTGGAACTGCACGCCCTGCCGGAGTTCGGTCGGCGCCGCGACGGCAGCCCGCGGGTGCGCACGGTCGTGGCCCGCCGCCCGGCCACGCCGGCCGGCCCGCCGCGGACGGCGTGACCTCGTGGACCGGGATGCCCTGCCCGGGCGGACCGGGATGCCCTGCCGGGTGTCCGCCACGCCGGCGGCCGGTCAGGTCGGCACCCGGGCCGCCGGTCCGGCCGGCACCGGCCCGCC
Source organism: Streptomyces sp. NPDC020490 (assembly GCF_044335305.1). Classification (NCBI taxonomy): domain Bacteria; kingdom Bacillati; phylum Actinomycetota; class Actinomycetes; order Kitasatosporales; family Streptomycetaceae; genus Streptomyces; species Streptomyces sp. NPDC020490. Next base: position 29,393 of record NZ_JBIRUY010000027.1, read on the forward strand.
GCGGATGCCGTTCACAGCGCGCTGTACGCCGCGAACTGGTCGTCAGGCGTACGACCGCAGCCAGCGCAGCTTGGCCGCCTCCTGGTAGGGGCCGCCGCCCTCGTGGTCGTTGAAGTCGTACACCTCGATCGCCTTGTCGTCGTGCGCCCAGGCGTTGAACGCCGCGAAGACCGTCGACGGCGGGCAGGTCTGGTCCTCCAGGGCCGTCGAGAACAGGGCCGGCGCCCGGCCGCGGGCGGCGAAGTGGACGCCGTCGAAGTAGGAGAGCGTGCGCAGGGCGGCCTCGCCGCGGCCGCGGTGGGTCTTGAGGAACAGCCCTATCTCCCGGTAGGGGTGACTGTCCGTCAGGGTCACCGCGCGCGGGTAGTCGCACAGGAACGGCACGTCCGGCGCGACCGCGGCCAGGTCCGGGACCAGTCCGCCCACGGCGAGGGTGATGCCGCCGCCCTGGCTGCCGCCGACGGCCACCGTGCGGGAGGCGTCGGTCAGCGGGTGCGAGCGGGCCGCCTCCACGGCGCGCACCGCGTCGGTGAACACCCTGCGGTAGTAGTAGTTCTCGGGCGCGTCGATGCCCCGCGTCATGAAACCGGGGAAGGCGGGCGCGCCGCCCACCGGGTCCGGCGTGTCACCGCCGCCGCCCCACGCGCTGCCCTGGCCGCGGGTGTCCATGACGAAGTGCGCGCGGCCCGTGGACGCCCACAGCAGGTGCTCGTGCGGCAGGCCCCGTCCGCCTCCGTACCCGACGAACTCCACGACCAGCGGCAGCGGTCCGTCCGCCGCGGCGGGCAGCCGCAGCCAGCCCTTCACCGGGTGACCGCCGAACCCGGCGAACGTCACGTCGAACACCCGCACCGTCGTCAGGCCCGTGTCCACCGGTTCGAAGCGGGCGTCCAGGTCGTGCTCGCGCGTCTCCTGCAGGGTCTTGGACCAGAAGGCGTCGAAGTCCTCCGGTTCGGTGGACGTGCTGCGGTACTCGCGGAGTTCGTCGAGGGGCAGGTCGAACAGGGCCATGAAGGACCGCCTTTGTGAAGGGTCAGTGCGGATGATCACACCGTACGCGGAAGGTCGGACGACTCGCCAGACCCGCACCGTATCCAGCGGCGGTCACGGTCCCCCGTCCCCGGTCCCGCCTCCGCTGGTCAAACGGGGCGACCAGTGCTCGCGCGGGGACGGAAGGGGACGCCCCGGCGGACTACCGGCCGGTACGATTCGTCGGGTCACCACCTGGCACCACCCGCACGCCCCAGGCGGTACGCGGGGCCCGGCGTCACGCCCGGCGGCGTGTCCACTCCGGTCCGGTACGGGCCCACGCCCGCTCCCACTCGGCGAGCCGGCGCCCGAGGGCCACGCGGCGCACGACGGCGTGCCCGAGGAGCACCAGAGCCGCCGTTCCCACGGCGGCGTAGGTGCCGACGGCGAGGGAGTGCCGCCGGACGTCGCCCCGGTTGGGCGGCGGGGGGACCGTCCGGCCGCGGGAGTCCAGCCACACGTCGACGGTGTCCCCGCGCCGGGTGCCCGCCGGGACGCGCGCCCTCGTCGTGTGAACCTCGCCGGCCGGATCCGTCCAGCGCACGGTCGCCCGGTAGGCGTGCCGTCGGCCGCTCTGCACCGTCGGCAGCATGTCGGGGGCGGCGCCGACGGCTTCGGCGCGCACGTGGTGCCGCTCGGCGCGCTGTGCCGCCGCGACGGCACGCGCGTCGTCATGGGCCCACCGCCCGGCCGTCGCGCCCGCGAGCGGCGCGCCCACCATCAGCAGGACGGCGACCACCAGCACGGTCCACGCCTCGACGACATCCGACCGGCGCCGCAGCGCACTGCGCCGCCAACGCCAGCCGCGCACCCGGGTTCGCATGGGGACCGGATACCCAGGCCACCGGAGTTCCTTCCTCACCAGACCCGTCGCCCGCCCGACCCACCACACACACCGGGCCCCCGAACCTGCCGGGCCCGCCGGTCGCGCCCCGCACCGGACCGGCCCGCCGCGCGCGCCGCCTTCGCCACGGCCGCCCGTCGGGTCCGCACGGGCGTGCCGTGCGTCCGCCGCGCGCGTCGCCCCCGCCGCGGCCGCCCGTTCCGCCTGCCGAGCCTGCCGGGCCCGTCGCGCGCGCCGGGACGGCTGGGCCTGCCGGCTGCCGGCTGCCGTGGCCATCGGCTCCGCTCGGCGTGCCGGGCGTGCGGGCGTGCCGGGCTCAGGCCCGGCATGCGTGCACGGGCCCGCCGGGCCGGCCCGGTCGGCACGCAGCCTGCCGGGGTCTGCCGGGGCCGTCGGCTGACCCGGGGGTCAGCCGAAGCGTTCGATGCGGATGCGGTCCACGGGCTGGCCGGCCTGTACCAGGAGCCGGGAGGCGTGTTCCGCGAAGCTGTTGGAGCCGCACACATAGGCCTCCCACCCGCCGGGTGGCCGCTCGGCCAGGAGCGGCGCCACATGTGCGGCCGTCAGACGTCCCACCGGCACACCCCGCGGGGCGTGCCGGGTGAACACCGGCGTCGTCTCCGCGCCGAACTCCCGCGCGTAGATCAGTTCCTCGGGACCGCGCGCGGACACCAGCAGCCGCAGCGGCACGGACAGGCCCCGCAGCCGGTGGTGGCGCACCATCGACATCAACGGCACGACCCCGGAACCGGCGCCGATCAGCAGCGCCGGGCGGTCCCCGGGCCAGGCGAAGAACCCGCTCAGCGGGCCGCGCACCTCGACCCGGTCGCCGGGCCGGGCCACGGTGTGGAACCAGCCCGAGACCTCGCCGCCCGCGACGTGGTCCAGGGTCAGTTCGACGTGGCCCGCGTCGTCGGGCGCGGACGCGATGGAGTAGTGGCGCTGCGCCACATAGCCGTCCGCCGCGGTCAGCCGCAGCATCAGGTGCTGCCCGGGCAGATGGCCGGCCCACGTCGGCACCGCGAACCGGAAGGTGGCGGCGTGCGGCGTCTCGCGGCGGATCTCGGTCAGGGTGGCGGTCTGCCACCGTCCGGCGACCCGCTCGTTCACGGCGATGCGGCCGGGCACGGCGAACCGCGTCGGGGGAGTGAAGGTCTCAGTCACCGGAGTACCGCTGCTCCTGCCAGGGGTTGCCGCGGGCGTGGTAGCCGTTCTGCTCCCAGAAGCCCGGCTCGTCGTGGTCGAGGAGCCGGATGCCGGCGATCCACTTGGCGCTCTTCCAGAAGTACAGGTGCGGCACCAGCAGCCGCGCCGGCCCGCCGTGCTCGGCGGTGAGCGGCCGGCCGTCGTACTCCCAGGCGATCCAGGCGCGCCCGCCGGTCAGGTCGGCCAGCGGCAGGTTCGTGGTGTACCCGGTGTGCGAGTAGGCGACGGCATGGGTGGCCGACCCATGGGGCCGGACCACATCGAGGAAGGCGTCCAGGGACACGCCCCCGAACCGCACCCCGAACTTCGACCAGCTCGTCACGCAGTGGATGTCGCCCTCGTACACCGACGCGGGCAGCGCGTGCGCCTGCTCCCAGTCCCAGGTGCGCGGCCGCTCGACCAGGCCGTCGACGCGGAAGGTCCAGTCGGCGGGCGCCAGGGCGGGCGTGACCTCCGCGGACAGCACGGGCCAGTCGTCGCCCGCGTCGTACTGGCCGGGGGGCAGGCCGGGGCGGAGGGCGCGGGGGCGTCCGGTGAAGCCTCGGGTGACGTTCATGCGGATCCAGCGGGACGGCGTCGGTAGCTCACGCACTCCACCGTACGTGCGTCCCGGGGGTGCTTACGCACCGGGCGGCCCGGCGGTCATCGCGGACGTGTGAAGTCTCCGGCGCCCGGGAATAGCCGCTCGTCGATCTTCCTTGCCGCCTGTGGCCGCCCGCGACAGCGAAGGAGAGTGGGAACAGACATGCCGAAGGCGTACGACTTCACACGGTACGGAGGGCCGGAGACCGAGGCCCTGACCGACGTGGACCGGCCCGAGATCGTGATCGAGGCCGGCGCATGAGCCACGTCCTCGACAACCCTGCCCTGGCGTCCCTGACCGGTCCGCACGCGCACTTCGCCGAGCGGCGCGGCCGGGTGCTGCGCTACCCCGCCGACGTCTCGCCCTGGCTGGCGCTGCCCGACGATCCCGACGCCGGCGACTGGGCGGACCTCGCCGCGCTCGCGGGCCCCGGCGGAGAGGTCGCGCTGGCCGGCTTCCACGGAACGGTCCCGGACGGCTGGGAGATCACCTTCCAGGCGGAGGGCGTGCAGTTCGTCGACGACGGGCTGGCGGCCGCCCCGGAGCCGGAGGCCGTCCGCCTCGGCCCCGCCGACGTGCCCGAGATGCTCGCCCTGGTCGAGCGCACCCGCCCCGGCCCGTTCCTGCCCCGCACCGTGGAACTCGGCACCTACCTCGGTGTACGCCGCGACGGCGCCCTGATCGCCATGGCGGGGGAGCGGCTGCACCCGCCCGGCTGGACCGAGATCAGCGCGGTCTGCACCGACCCCGCCTTCCGCGGCGAGGGCCTGGCGACCCGTCTGGTGCTGGCCGCCGCCCACGGCATCCGGGAACGCGGCGAGACCCCGTTCCTGCACACCGCCGCGGACAACACGAACGCCATCCGCCTCTACGAGTCCCTGGGCTTCCGGCTACGCCGCAGGACCGTCTTCCTCGGCGCCCGCACACCGGAACACCGTCCGGACGCACAGGCGGTGGCCGCCGCCCTCTAGGGTCTGCCCGGCACGATCCGCCGGACAGGCACTAATCCTCACCGGCGCCGGATCCCGGCCAGGCGTTGTAGCGCGTGAGATACCGCGCGAACCGTTCGAGATCCTCCTCCGACCAGTCCGCGAGCCGTTCCCGGACGGCGGTCCGGCGGCTGCGGGTGACCCGGGCGAGGATCCGGCGGCCGGCGCCGGTGAGGTGCAGCACCTGCACGCGGTGGTCCTCCGGGTCCAGGCGCCGCTCGACCAGGCCGGCCCGCTCCAGTGCCGTCACCTGGCGGCTGACCGTCGACTTGTCCAGGGCGTAGTGCGCGGCCAGGTCGGTCGCGCGGCAGCCGCCGCTCTCCTCCAGATGGCCGAGCAGGGTGTAGGAGACCAGCGACAGCTCGGGGTGCAGGCGCCCCGCGGACGCCCGGGCGCGGCGGGCGAAGACCGTCATCTCCCGCTGGATGGTCTCCACGGCCTGCTGCGCCTCCACCGGGCCTCCCTCGCTCTCCTGGTTGCACCGTACAACCCGGAACGCGGGATGCGCCGTGCGGCCCCGACCGGGACCGGGGAGGTGACCGGCGCATGCCACGGTGACCGGGGGCTGCGGTAGGGTGACCGTCCGGCCGAGGAACGTCCCGGCCGCCGGTGGACCGAGGAGGTGGGAGTCATCACCGCTGTGCCAGACCGGGTGCTCTCCCCTCGCGTCGACGCGGACCGTCGCCGGTAGGTGACCGCGGGAGCGCCCTTCGACTACCGAAAGGCCCTCGGCCCAGATGCCTGCGTCGTCCCCTTCGTCACCCTTCTCCCGTCCCGCTTCTTCTTCCGCGCCCTCTCCTTCTTCCTCCTCCTACGACTCCGTCGTCGCCGCGCTGCGCGCCGCGGGCTGCGTCTTCGCCGAGGAGGAGGCGCGGCTGCTGCTGTCCGCCGCCCGCACCCCGCGGGAGCTGGCCCTGCTGGTGGACCGGCGGTCCGGCGGTCTGCCCCTCGAACTGGTCCTCGGCTGGGCCGAGTTCCGGGGGCTGCGCATCGTCGTGGAACCCGGCGTCTTCGTCCCCCGGCGGCGGACCGAGTTCCTCGTCGAGCAGGCGCTGGCCCAGGCTCCGGCGGCCCGTGTCGTCGTCGACCTGTGCTGCGGCTCGGGCGCCGTCGGCGCGGCCCTGGCCGCCGCGCTCGGTCCCGTGGAGCTGCACGCCGCCGACATCGACCCGGCCGCGGTGCGCTGCGCCCGCCGCAACGTCGCCGCGGCGGGCGGTCAGGTCCATTCGGGTGACCTGTTCGAGGCGCTGCCCGCCGGCCTGCGCGGCCGCGTCGACGTCCTCGCGGCCAACGTGCCCTACGTCCCCACGGGCGAGGTCGGCCTGCTGCCCCCGGAGGCCCGGGACCACGAACCGCTGGTCGCCCTGGACGGCGGTTCCGACGGTTTGCAGGTCCTGCGCCGGGTCGCCGCCGAGGCGCACCGGTGGCTGGCCCCCGGCGGCTGCCTGCTGGTCGAGACGAGCGAACGGCAGGCCGCGGCGGCCGTGGACGCCTTCTCCTGCGGCGGGCTGACCGCCCGTCTCGCCTACGACGAGGAACTGGGCGCCAGTGTCGTGATCGGCGTCAGGTCGTAGCGCCACCGCCCGACGGGGTTGCCGCGACGGCTACGACATCTGCTGCTCCCAGGGGCCGTGCCCCCGCATCATGCCGTGGTCGGATCCGTTGCCGTACCCGGGCATGTCGTGGTCGGATCCGTTCTCGTGCCCCGGCATCATGCCGTGGTCGCATCCGTCGTGGTGCCCGTTGTAGCGGCCCTCGCCCCAGGTGCCCGTCATGGCGTACATCGCGGTCCTCGTGTCGCCGGAGCGCGGTCCGGCCAGGACGGCGTTCTCGCCCTTCTTCAGGTCGCCGGTGCCGGAGGTCTTGGTGCCGTCGTGGAAGAACACGGTGTTCTTGTTCACCGTCCACGTCCAGGCGGCGCCGTCCTCGCTCTTGACGGTCACCTGGTCGTCGTAGACCTTCTGGACGGTGCCGCGCTGCCAGGCGCGCACCACCCACTTGCCCGTGTCCGGGTCCTTGACGGTCGCCTCGCCGTGCACGGCCATGCGGAACGCGCACCGCTGGCCGGTCCCGTCCGGCGACGGCGTCGCGGAGGCGGACGGGGACGCGGCGGCGCCTCCGCCGGCGCCGTCCGAGGCCGCGGCGTGGGCGACGGTGCCGCCGAGGGCGAGGACGGCGACGGTGACCGCCGCCATCACGGGGCGCGCCCGGCGGGACCGGCCCCGCCCCGGCCTGCCCCGGCCCGCGCCCGGCGGACGGTCCGGCCTGCCCGGACCCGTCGTCACTTCCCGCTCCGGTGTCGGTTCGTGCGTCACGGCTCGCTCCCATCGGCCACGGCACCCGGTCTCCGGGTGCCCTGCCTTGTCCTGCTCTGTTCCCATTGTGAGCTGGTGACGATAAGGACTGGATAACAGATTTCCGGACTGACCGCCCCCGGGCGCGTCGCCCGGCGGCCGGTCAGTCCGGCTGCTGCACCCGGGCGATCAGCAGCGCCACGTCGTCGGGGTTGTCGGGCTGGTAGAGGGTGCGCAGCAGGAGGTCGCAGACCTCCTCCAGCGGGCGGTCGGGTCCGTCGAGCAGGCCGAGGAGCGCCTCCAGACGCTCGTCGAGAGGGTCCTGCCGGGTCTCCACCAGGCCGTCGGTGTAGAACACGAGCCGGTCGCCGGGCGAGAGGTCGATCGTCGTGGTGGAGAAGGCGACGCCGCCCACGCCCAGCGGCGCTCCGGTGGGCAGGTCGAGCAGTTCCGGGCGCCGGCCCTCGCGCAGCCGGGCCGGCGGCAGGTGCCCGGCGTTCGCGATCCGGCACTGCCGTGACTCCGGGTCGTGGACGGCGTACACGCACGTCGCGATGGAGTGGTCGAGGCCCTCGGTGATCCGGTCGAGGTGCTCCAGGAGCCGCGCGGGGTCGAGGCCGAGCGAGGCCAGCGTGTTCGTCGCGGTGCGCAGCCGGCCCATGGTCGCCGCGGCGGTGATCCCGCTGCCCATCACGTCGCCCACCACCAGTGCCGTCCTGCCGCCCTCCAGGGGGATGACGTCGAACCAGTCGCCGCCGACCTCGGTGGTGGCCCCGGCAGGCTGGTAGCGGGAGGCGACCTCCAGGCCGCCGGTCACCGCCGGATGGCTGGGCAGCAGGCTGCGCTGCAGGGTGAGCGCGGTGTTCCGGGCGTTCTGGTACCAGCGGGCGTTGTCGATCTGCACCGCGGCCCGGGACGCCAGCTCCCGGGCGAGCAGCAGGTCGTCCTCGGTGAACGGCAGCGGGTTGCGCGTGCGCTTCAGGTCGAGCGCGCCGAGCACCTCGCCGCGGGCGATCAGCGGCACGGCCAGGTACGAGTGGACGCCCGCGCCGGCCAGCAGTTCCGCCGCCTCGGGGGAGCGGGCGATGCGCGGCAGGTCGGCGTCCCGGACCTCGGCGACCAGGACCGGGCGGCCGGTGCGCACGCACTCGGTGACCAGGCGGTCGGGACCGTAGGCCGCCACCTGCCCCGGGGAATCGGCCGCCCGCAGCGCCTCCGGGGCGTCGTCCGCCCGCACGGCCAGGGCCCGGATCACCGCGGGCTCCGCGGGGCCGAGGCTGCTGCGTCTGCCCTCCGCGACCGCGTCGAGGAGGTCGACGGCGGCCACGTCGGCCAGTTCCGGCACGGCCACGTCCGCCAGTTCCAGGGCGGTGCGGTCCAGCTCCAGGGTGGTGCCGATGCGGGCCGAGGCGTCCGCGACGACGGCGAGCCGACGGCGTGCCGTCTCCGCCTCGATGCTCGCCCGGTGCTGGTCGGTGACGTCCGCGACGGAAGCGGCCACGCCCAGGACGGTGCCGAGCGCGTCCTCCAGCCGGTACAGCGAGATCGACAGGGCGTGTTCCTGGTCCGGGTCGGCCGGGGTGTGGCCGACCACCCGGTGGCCGACGAGCGGCCGGCCGGTCTCCAGCACCTCGCTGATCGAGGCCTCCATTTCGTCGACGTCGAGATGCGGCAGGACCTCGCGGACCGTGCGTCCGATGTGCTCGCTCGCCGGCATGCCGTTGAGCCGTTCCATCGCGGGGTTGACCGACACGTACCGCATGTCGGTGTCCAGGACCGCCAGCCCGTTCGGCGACTGGGCGATCATCCGCGTGGACAGCGCCACGTCGCGTTCCAGCTGCCGCACGGTCGACTGGTCGGCGCACAGGCCGAGCGCGTAGACGTCGCCCCGGTCGTCCAGCAGCCGCATGTTGCGGAACTCCACCAGACGGGTGCTGCCGTCCTTGCGCCGGACCGGGAAGGCCCCGGCCCAGCTCTGGCCGGTGTGCATGACGTCGGCGAACAGTTTGATCACCAGGTCGACATGCTGCTCGTGCACCATGATCCGGGCGGCGTACTGCCCGAGCGCCTCCTGGGCGGTGTAGCCGAACAACTCCTCCGCCTGGGGGCTCCACAGCACGACGCGCCCGCGGGCGTCCAGGACCACCGAGGCCACTCGCAGCACGTCGAGCAGGCCGCTGGGCCGTATCGACTCGTCGCCGTCGGCCAACGGGAACTCAGGTGCACTCATGCACGCACCGCCTCCGCCTCCTTGCGCGGCACGCCGTTCCCCCGTGCCGACTCCCCTGTTCTACCGCGCTCAACCGTCCCTGTGACGCCTTCGTCGTCCGCCCGCGTCTCCCGGCACGGCCGGAGGCGTCCGGCGAGCGGGTGACGACAGTACCGGGCGGGTCGTTCCCCGGGCCGACGCTTTCCCTAATTGGTCTGTACATGACCATCCAGGCGGGCCAGACTGTCCGCCGACCCCACACCCCCCGGAGGAACCCGCTATGCCGCTGCGCACCCGGCGACGCCGTACCGCCACGTCGGCCGTCCTCGTCGCCCTCGCCGTACTGGCCGTCCTGTCCGACACCCCGGCCGCCTCGGCCGCCGACACCTGGACCGAGGTGGGCTCCGACCGCGCCGACCCGCTGACCGAGAGCCAGGGGCTGGCCTCCGTCGAGGTCCCGGCCGGCAGCGCCAACCGGTACACCGGCATCGGCACCATCCCCCTCGGCGTGTCCAGCCGCGGCTGGAACCACGTCGGCGACCCCGACGCCTCCTACGACGGCCACTACATCGAGCCGTACCAGCGGGACGACGGCGCCGCGAAGATGTTCCGCGTGCAGGCTCCGGACGGCACCTGGTCCGAGTACACCCACGCGCTCGGCTCCGGCGAGGCGCTCAACAACTCCTGGGTCGCGGTCTCGCCCGACGGCCAGTGGATGCTGGCGGGCGAGTACGGCACCATGAACCGGCTGCTGGTCTTCCCGACCCCGGGCGTCAACCCGTCCACCTCGCCCTCGGCGAACCTGCCCCAGGTCTCCACCGTCCGCCTCGACCACGCCGTGCGGGACGTGCAGGGCTGCGACTTCTCCGGCCCGACGACGCTGCTGTGCTCCTCGGACGACCCGGACGGCGCGCTGTTCGGGGTCACCAAGCCGCTGCTCCAGGTCGACCTGTCCGCGCCGCCGAGCGGCACCTCGGACGTCTCCGGCCAGGTCACGGCCCTGCGGCAACTGCCGCTGCGCAGCGCCTGCTCGGGCACCTTCGAGGCGGAGGGGATCGACTACGACCGCCGCACCGGCACGCTGCGCGTGATCGTGGTGTCCCCGGGCTTCTGCGTGCTGACCGACAGCAAGACGTACCGCTTCACCCGCGGCTGAGCGGCGGGGCCGCGCCGAGGTGATGCCCACGTGCTGATGCCTCCGTGCTGATGCCGCCGCGGTGATGTGGTGCTTTTCTGGTGGGTGGGGCGCGGCCGTACGGGGAGACGGCCCCGTGGGGCAGCGGCCCGCCCACGGAAGGAGCGGCCACGATGGACAGGCATCCGGAATCGGTATCCGTCGAGATCAGCGACTGCAGCGAGGAGGACGCCCGGATCGTGTTCGACACCCTGTGCGCGTGCTTCGCCTCCGACCGGTGCGCCGAGGACGTGCCGGAGCGACTGGACGAGACGCGGCCGACGGTGTGGCTCGGCACGTTCGACGTCACCGACACGCGCGGGAGCTGCGCGCCCGCCCACCTCTCCGGCACCGTCACCGCGGACGTCCAGGGCGGCTACTGGGCGGTGGACCGGCTGCGCACGACCCTCGGCTCCCTGTTCTCGGTGCGGGACCTCACCGGCGCCTCCGGCGACCAGGAGCGCGACGTCCATCTGCGGCTCACGAGCCTGTGACGCGAGACGGCCCGGGACCACGGTGTCCGACGGTGGTCCGCGTCACGCCCCCATGATTGTGCAACTAGTTGCACAACCGGCGCGGCGTCCTCTACAACTGAGGCACCACACCGCGCACGGAGGGGCCGATGAGCCGTTACCCGCACCTGCTGAGCCCGCTCGACCTGGGCTTCACCACGCTGCCCAACCGCGTCCTGATGGGCTCCATGCACGTCGGCCTGGAGGAGGCCGAGGGCGGCTTCGAGCGCATGGCGGCGTTCTACGCCGAGCGCGCCCGCGGCGGCGTGGGCCTGATCGTCACCGGCGGCATCGCGCCCAACGAGGAGGGCCGGCCGTACGAGGGCGGCGCGAAGCTCACCACCGAGGCGGAGGCCGAGCGGCACCGCGCGGTCACCGACGCCGTGCACCGCGAGGGCGGACGGATCGCGATGCAGATCCTGCACTTCGGCCGCTACGCCTACCACGCCGACCTGGTCGCGCCGAGCCCGCTCCAGGCGCCGATCAGCCCCTTCGTGCCGCGCGAGCTCACCGACGCCGAGGTCGAGCGGACCGTCGACGACTACGCCCGCGCCGCCCGCCTCGCCCGCCTGGCCGGCTACGACGGCGTCGAGATCATGGGCTCCGAGGGCTACCTCATCAACGAGTTCATCGCCGCGCCGACCAACCACCGCACCGACCGCTGGGGAGGCTCGTACGAGAACCGCATGCGCTTCCCCGTCGAGATCGTCCGGCGGGTGCGCGAGGCCGTCGGCGAGGACTTCGTCATCATCTACCGGCTGTCCATGCTGGACCTGGTGCCGGGCGGCTCGTCGCTGGAAGAGGTGATCACCCTCGCCAAGGCGGTCGAGGCCGCCGGAGCCACGATCATCAACACCGGCATCGGCTGGCACGAGGCCCGCATCCCCACCATCGCCACCTCGGTGCCGCGCGGCGCCTACACCTGGGTCACCAAGAGGCTCATGGGCGAGGTGTCCGTCCCGCTCGTCACCACCAACCGCATCAACACCCCCGAGGTCGCCGAGGAGTTGCTCGCCTCGGGCTGCGCGGACATGGTGTCGGTGGCCCGCCCGATGCTCGCCGACCCCGACTTCGTCGCCAAGGCCGCCGCCGGCACGCCCGAGGCCATCAACACCTGCATCGGCTGCAACCAGGCCTGCCTCGACCACACCTTCAGCGGGAAGATCACCTCCTGCCTGGTCAACCCGCGCGCCTGCCACGAGACCGAGCTGGTCCTCGCCCCGACCCGGCTGAAGAAGCGCGTCGCCGTCGTCGGCGCGGGCCCGGCCGGACTCGCCTGCGCGGTGGGCGCCGCCGAACGCGGCCACGACGTCACCCTGTTCGACGCCGCGAGCGAGATCGGCGGCCAGCTCAACGTCGCCCGCCGGGTCCCCGGCAAGCAGGAGTTCGACGAGACGCTGCGCTACTTCCGCCACCGGCTCGCCGAGGAAGGCGTGGACGTACGGCTGGACACCTGGGTCTCCGCCGCCGACCTCACCGACTACGACGAGGTCGTCGTCGCCACCGGCGTCACCCCGCGCGTCCCCGACATCCCCGGCGTGGACCACCCCAGCGTGGTCGGCTACCTCGACGTCCTGCGCGACGGCGCGCCCGTCGGCGACCGCGTCGCGATCCTCGGCGCCGGCGGCATCGGCTTCGACGTCGCCGAGTTCCTCACCGACGCGGGCGACAAGGCGAGCGAGGACCCGGCGACGTACTTCCGCCACTGGGGCGTCGACATGGACTACCGCGCGCCCGGCGGGCTCACCGCACCCGAGCGGCCCGCCCCGCCGCGCACCGTCCACCTGTTGCAGCGCAAGACCAGCAAGGTCGGCGCCGGCCTCGGCAAGACCACCGGCTGGATCCACCGCACCGAACTCAAGCACCGCGGCGTGACGATGGTCCCGGGCGTGCGCTACGACCGCATCGACGACGCCGGACTGCACGTCACCGTCGGCGAGGAGAGCACGGTGCTGGCCGTCGACACGATCGTGCTGTGCACCGGGCAGGAACCGCGCCGCGGCCTGTACGAGGAACTGGTCGCCGCGGGCCGCGCCGCGCACCTGATCGGCGGCGCCGACGTCGCCGCCGAACTGGACGCCAAGCGCGCCGTCAAGCAGGGCACCGAGGTCGCGGCCGCCCTCTGATCCGGCGGGACGCGCCGTCCCTAGGATGACCCCATGTCACTCCCGCACGCGATCCTCACCGCCCTGCTGGAAAAGCCGTCCTCGGGGCTGGAGCTGACCCGCCGGTTCGACCGGTCGATCGGCTACTTCTGGTCGGCGACGCATCAGCAGATCTATCGCGAGCTGGGAAAGCTGGAGGCCGAGGGACACATCCGCGCCCTGCCGTCCGAGCAGCCGGCCCGCGGGCAGAAGAAGTGCTACGAGGTGCTGCCCGCGGGCCGCGCCGAACTGGCCCGGTGGACCGCCGCACCGCAGGACCCGCGGCCGCTGCGCGACCCGCTGTTTCTGCGGCTGCGCGCGGCGGCCGTGGTGGGGACCGCGGGTCTTCAGGACGACCTGCGCCGCCATCTCGACCTGCACCAGCGGCAGTTGGCCGAGTACGAGGAGATCGAGAGGCGCGACTTCCCGCCCGGCAAGGACGCTGCCCAGGACCGCCTGCGGCACCTCGTGCTGCGCGCCGGCATCGACCTGGAGACCTTCTGGACACGGTGGCTGGCGCACGCCCTGGAGGAGTTCGCCGAACTGCCCGGCCCTCCGGCGGCATGAGCGCCGCCGGGGTCACAGGCGTGCGGTGACCGTCCTGCGGTGACCGGCGTGCGGTCACGGTCGTGCGGTCACGGTCGTGCGGTCACGGCCGTGACGGTCACGGCCGTGTGGTCACGGTCGTGCGGTCACAGGCGGTGCGGTCACAGGCGGTGCGGCTTGGAACGGCGGCGCAGGTACCAGCCGGTGGCGATGACGCCCGCGCCGACCAGGGCGCTGCCCACCCCCAGCGTCACCGGGCCGTAGTCCCGGACGGCGCCGCCGAGCCCGCCCATGACCCCGCGCGACGGCGTGGCCGTGGCCGTGGCCGAGATCGTCGGAGTGACGGTGGGGGTGGCGGCGGAGACGACGACGGACTGCGTGCCCGCGATGCTGTTGTCGAACGAGCACATGACGATCACGGTGTACGTCCCGGGGGCCACACCCTGCCAGGCCGCCGTCTGCAGGGCGGTGGTGCCGGACAGGGCCACCTGCCGGCCCTGGGCGAAGCTCGTCTGGCTGCTGGTGAGCAGGGAGGCGGTGCCGAAGCTGCCGCTGCCGCTGGTCCGGGAGCACGCGGTGGTCGTCACCGAGACCGTGGAACCGCTGGTACTGACCGAGATGCCCGACCCCTGGGCGGTGGCCGGCCCGGCGGCCAGGGCGAGCGGGAGCGCGGCGGCGGCTGCCGCGGTCAGGAGCGAACGGGGAACGGGTGGCCTTGAATTGCGCATGTCCACTGCCTTCCGGCGGCACGGTTGGCGGTACATCCCTTGCGCCGCCGAGGATCGGGGAACGCCCGTGCTGCCTCACAGGAAGCCAACGTGCCCCGGCCGCGTCCCGCATGCGGACGGCCGCCGGGCGGGTGACGCGTCCGACCGTCCGGGTTACGCCCCCCGCCCTCCGGGGCCGTCCGCCGGGCTGCCCTTCGGACTGTCCGCCGGGGCCGTCCTCCGGGCCCCCCGTCAGGGCCGCGTGGTGGGCCCCGGTCCCGTGGTCACCGACCGCTGCGCCGACCAGCCGCCCCAGGTGCCGTCGGGCAGTCCGGCCCGGATCCGCACCCGGTGGCCGACCCCGGCCTCCCGGCCCACGTAGAAGCTGTAGGCCGCCCGGCCGCGCGGCGGGTCGCCGCCGAAGACCAGCGAGGTGGCCCCGCGGTCGTCGAGGCGGATCTCGTACCGCGTGACCGGCCCGTCGGTGCGCGGCGGGACCCAGCTCAGATCGATGTAGTACGCCCCGTCGGCGCGGTGCGTGCCCGCGCGGAAGCCGGTGGGCGCGGTGTCCCGGCCGTCGTCGGAGCCGGGGGTGGTCAGCCGGACGGCGGCGCCGGGCGGTGAGACGTTGCCGGCCGCGTCGCGGGCCCGCACGGTGAAGGAGTAGCGGGTGCCCGGCCGCAGTCCGGTGACGACGGCCGCCCGCTGGCCCCCGCCCACGCTGTGGATCTTCGTGCCGCCCTGGCAGACGTCGTACGACACCACGGCACGGTCGTCCCTCGACGCGGACCAGGACAGCTGGACCGCACGGCTGCCCGCCGTGCGGCCGCGGGTGCGGCCCGGCCGGGTCGGCGGCGTGGCGTCCGTCGCCACGGCCGCGGGCGTCCTGGCCCGCACCTTCCGGCTGTGCGGCCCGAGCCGTCCCGCGGCGTCGCGGGCCCGCACGGTGAACACGTACATGGTGGACGGCCTGAGCCTGGTGACGTCCACCATGTGCGCCGAACCGGGCACCCGCGCCACCTTGGTGGCGCCCCGGTACACCTCGTAGGCGCGGATGCCGGGATCCGCGGGCACCGCGTTCCACATGACGTGCACGCTGGTGGCGCTGCCCGCCGTGGCGGTGACGCCGCCGGGCACCCCGGGCAGCCGGCCCTCGTCGCCCGTGCCGTCCCGGCCGCAGGACGCGACCGGCGCCAGGACGGCGCACAGGGCGAGCAGTCGGCACAGGAGAAGGGCGGCGCGACGCACGGCTGTGCCTCCAGAGGCGGTACGGCGGTATTGGTCCGGACCAATATGGCGTCGCGGGCGGGACCGCGGCAAGAGGCCGTCGTTGGTCGGCTGCCGCGGGAGTTACGTATGCTGAAGTTCTTCACGGCGAACTTCCCATGAGGGCTGGGGAGTTCTCGCCGGTGGTGCGGGCCGCTGTCGTCGCTGATCCCGCGCCGGACGCGGGCGGCCGGGCAGCCGGAGCCGACGCAGGCTCAGGCGCCCGGCCCCTGTCCGGGTACAGGGTTGCACCATATGGCCCTCCAGCGGTGGCCGCGCGCGGGGAAGGTCATCAGAGTGGGCCGGGTGTCTGTCAGTGTCCCCCAGGAGAGGCTTTCCCATCGTGCGTGTCCAGTCGCTGACGCTGGCCGCGGCAAGCGCCGCCCTGCTCGCTCCGACGGTCCCACCGGCCACCGTTCAGACCCGCGTCCAGCAGGCGCCGGCGGCGTGGCGGCACACCCCGGTCACCGCCGCCGCCCTGCTGGCCAGGGCGCGTCCCTGTGTGCAGGTCTCCCGGGGCCGCTACCGCACTGACGTGGGCCGGCCTGCGGACATCCGGGTGTGCGGCACCCGCGACGCGGTCTACTGGAAGGCCGACCTGGACATCGACTGCGACGGGCGACCCGGCCCGCGTTGCAACAGCGACACCGATCCCGCCTTCTCCACCACCACCGCCTTCACACAGTCCGACGGCCGTCACCTGAGCGCCGAACGCCTGCCGTACATCGTGGTTCCCGCCGCCAGCCGCATCTGGGACCACCGCAGGCACGGGATCCGCGGCGGGTCGGTCGCCGCCGTCGTCTACCGCGACCGCGTGCAGTACGCGGTGGTGGGCGACATCGGCCCGCAGGGCATCATCGGCGAGGCGTCCTACGCCACCGCCGCGGGCCTCGGCATCCGCCCGGATCCGCAGGGCGGCGGCGCGTCCTTCGGGGTCACCTACATCGTCTTCAAGCGGTCCGTCGCGCACCCCATCCAGAGCCGCACGGCGGCGGTGAGGGCGGGGGAGCGGCTGGCCCTGGAGTTCATGCGCGGCGAGCGACTCGCCAGGTGACCCCGGGGGCCGTCAGACGGCCGCCCAGCCGTCGTCGACCGGCAGGACCGTGCCGTCGATAGTGCGGCGGCTCGCCCGATGCCCGAGCCCGCCCCGGTCACGATGACGCTGCGTCCGTCGAGTCCGCCGGCCATGAGGTGCTCCTGTTCATTGTGCGGGGAACGTGCGTGCCGGGCGCTGCGACCCGTGCACGCCCTCACCCTACGACTTAATGTCTCTGTGTGACATAAATTCGTGGGGGAGAATTCCGGAAGAGCGATCACCGTCAGCCGGAGGAACCATGACCGCGGGCCGCGGACGCACGGGACGACCGCCCCTGACCGAGCAGCGCAAGGCCGAGATCCGCCTCGAGATCGCCCGCGCCGCGGTCGACCTGTTCGTCGCCCAGGGCGTCACGGCGACCACGGGCGAGCAGATCGGGCAGGCGGCCGGCGTCTCCGCACGGACCGTGTGGCGCTACTTCCCGAGCAAGGAGGCCTGCGTACGGCCCCTGTTCACGGCCGGGATCGAGATGCTCGCCGCCCGACTGCGCGGCTGGCCTGCCGGCCGGCCGCTGGAGGAGATCCTCACGCCCGGGCACACCACCGGCCTGCCCCTGGTCGCGGGACCGGACGGCGCGACCGTCGCGGGACTGGTCCGGCTGACCCGCACCGAGCCGGGCCTGCGCGCGATCTGGCTGCAGACCTACGACGAGGCGGAGCCCGCCTTCGCCCGGGCCCTGGCCGAGCGGGCCGGGCTGCCCGCCGACGACCTCCGCCCGGCGATCCAGGCGGCGATGTTCAACGCGGCGCTGCGCGCCGCGGTCGAACACCATGCCTGGCGCACCGCCGAAGCGGGGCCCGACCGCGCGACGGCGGAGGCCGAACTGGCCCGCACCCTGCGCACGGCCCTGGCCACCGCCGCCCAGGGAGTGTCGTGAGCCACCGACCGCCCACGCCGCGCGCGGCCGGCGCCGTGTCCGTGTCCGTGTGACGGTCGGCCACCGGCTCCATGCGCAGTACATCGGTCTTCAGACCGGTGGTGAAGCGAATCTCTGGCCGCGAAGAACACCCCGGAGCGGGCCTGGCTCGGCGAGGTGCCGGCTGCTCTGACCTCGGACGTGGGCGGGCACCGTGATCGGCGTGCAGCTTCGGTACAGCTTCAGAGCCAGCGCCTGCCGAAGACCGGCGACCTCCACGCCGCGAGTTCCACCACCGGCTCTCCACGAAGCCGATCCGCGGGATGTCAAACCTTCCGGTACGTGTACGCCTCCGTGGCCGCCGCCTCCACCGCGTCGAGGCCGGCGCCCGTCGCCGCGGTGACGACGGCGGCCACCGCGCCCTCCACGAACGGGGCGTCCACCAGCCGTGTGCCGTCGGGCAGTTCGTCGTCCTCCGCGAGCAGCGCCTTGACGGTGAGGACCGCGCTGCCCAGGTCGGCCAGCACCGCGACGCCGGCGCCGCGGTCCACGGACGCGGCCGCCGCGGAGATCAGTCCGGCGCTCGTGCCCATACCGCCGCCCTCGGTGCCGCCCGCCGCCGCGACCGGCACCGACGCCGCGCCGCCCGCCAGGGCCTTCGCCAGTTCGGCCACGGCCGCGGCCACTTCGGCGCTGTGCGACACCAGCACGATGCCGACCGGCTTCGCGCCCTTCGCGTCCGTCTCGCCCCTGCCGTCACTCACCGGCGGCCTCCGCGAGCCCCGCGACGAGCAGCGCCGACGACGTGGCGCCGGGATCCTGGTGGCCGATGCTGCGCTCACCCAGATAGCTCGCCCGGCCCTTGCGGGCCTGCAACGGCGTCGTCGCCAGCGCCCCCTCCTCGGCGGCGGACCGCGCCGCGGCGAAGCCGTCGCCGAGGGCGTCCACGGCCGGCACCAGCGCGTCGATCATGGTCTTGTCGCCCGGGGCGGCGCCCCCGAGGGCCATGACCGCGTCCACCCCGGCCCGCAGCGCCTCGGACAGCCCTGCCTCGCTCACCTCGCGGCCGTCCCCGAGCGCCTTGCCGGTCCGGCGCAGCAGCGTGCCGTACAGCGGCCCCGACGCGCCGCCGACCGTGGAGATCAGCTGCCGCCCGGCGAGCGTGAGGACCGCGCCCGGCGTGTCCGGGACCTCCATCTCCAACACGGCGACGACGGCCTTGAACCCGCGCTGCAGATTGCTGCCGTGGTCGGCGTCGCCGATGGGGGAGTCGAGGGCGGTGAGCCGTTCCGCCTCGCGGTCCACGGACGCGGCGGTGACCGTCATCCAACGGCGGAAGAAGTCGGCGTCGAGCACGGGATCTCCTTGCGTGGTAGGTGGGTCGGCGCGGGGCTTCGCCGGTCACATGCCCCAGCGCAGCGCCGGGGTGCGGACCGGCGCGTCCCACAGCCTGAGCAGTTCCTCGTCGATCTGGCACAGGGTCACCGAGGCGCCCGCCATGTCGAGGGAGGTGACGTAGTTGCCGACGAGCGTGCGGGCGACGGCGACACCGCGCTCGGCGAGCACCCGCTGCACCTCGGCGTTGAAGCCGTACAGCTCCAGCAGCGGAGTCGCGCCCATGCCGTTGACGAGGACCAGGACGGGGTTGCGCGGGGAGAGGTCGTCCAGGACGGCGTGCACGGCGAAGTCGGCGATCTCGCGCGAGGTCATCATCGCCCGCCGCTCCCGGCCGGGTTCGCCGTGGATGCCGACGCCCAGCTCCAGTTCGCCGGCCGGCAGGTCGAAGGTGGGGCTGCCCTTGGCCGGTGTGGTGCACGCGGTGAGCGCCACACCGAAGCTGCGCGCGTTGTCGTTGACCTGCCGGGCGATCGCCTCCACCCGCTCCAGCGGCTGCCCCTCGTCCGCGGCGGCGCCCGCGATCTTCTCCACGAACAGCGTCGCCCCGGTGCCGCGCCGCCCGGCCGTGTAGAGGCTGTCGGTCACCGCCACGTCGTCGTTGACCAGCACCTTGGCGACCTGGATGCCCTCGTCCTCGGCGAGTTCGGCCGCCATGTCGAAGTTGAGCACGTCACCGGTGTAGTTCTTCACCACGAACAGCACCCCCGCGCCGCTGTCCACGGCCGCCGCCGCCCGCACCATCTGGTCCGGGACCGGAGACGTGAACACCTCGCCCGGGCACGCCGCCGAGAGCATCCCGGGGCCCACGAACCCGCCGTGCAGCGGCTCGTGCCCGGACCCGCCGCCGGAGACCAGGGCGACCTTGCCGGCCACCGGAGCGTCCCGCCGTACGATCACGCGGTTGTCCACGTCGACGGTCAGCTCGGGGTGGGCGGCCGCCATGCCCCGCAGCGCGTCCGCGACCACGGTCTCAGCGACGTTGATCAGCATCTTCATGACAATCTCCTAGTCGGCTCACTTCGGTGACGCTGTGTCAGGCCCGGCGGTGGATCGACGGCATGCGGCTGGAGTCCTCCCCAGGCAGTATCGGCCTTGCGGCGGTCAAGGTCACGTGAGGCGGGAACCGAGCGAGCCGGTGACGGGCACGCCTGCCCGTCACCGGCTACGCGGAGACGAACCATCACACTGTTGAAATGCGACACAATTTTCACAGCGTTCCTGACACTGTGATGCGCGATCGCCGCGGCAGCGGTCAGGGACACGATTCAGCACCTGCCGACGGAGCCGAGCGGGTGCGTTGCGCTCCGGACGCCGCTCGATCCCCCGCGGGCCGGCGTCCGCAGCGTCCGGTCAGGACCGCTGAGCGCGGTAGAGCCCACGGCCCGCCCGGCGGACACGGGAACTGCCGACGAGGCGGTCGAGGGTGCTGCGGACCGCGTTGATGCTCCCGCTGTCGCCGTCGCGGCCCAGCGCCGCCGCGACATCCCGAGCGCGCACATCGGCGTCGCCGACGCCCTCGAAGTACTCCAGGATCTGCTCGGTGAGCCGACCGTAGTTCCGCTGCTGGTCCACCTTGGCGCGGGGCGCGCGGGAGGTCCGCTTCGCCGCCTCCTGGCGGTGCTTCGGCTGCTTGACGCGGGGCTCTGTCCGGGGACCCGCGTCGGCGTCCTCGGAGCGGGCGTCGGTCTGCGCCGCGGCGGCTCCGGAGTGCCCGGTGTCCGAGGGGGCGGCGACACTTCCGCCGGGGCCCGCGGTGGCAGCCGGGTCGCGCATCAGGACCTCGAGGGCACTGAGGGCCCGCTGGACGGAGCCGAGGTGGGCCACGACCGCGGCCAGTTCCCGCTCGAGTGCCTGCTTCTGAAGCTCCAGGCGGGCCAGGTCCTCCTGGAGGCTCTCCGCGGTGATCTCGACATTGTGTGCCGCGCGAGTGCCCGAGACCATGTGTTCCTCTCATCCTCCGCTGTACCCGGACATCATAAGCGGGAGCGCACTCCACACAAGGATGAACCACTTGTTGCCACTGTCCCACAGGGAGTGCGACAGGTTGTCGGACGGAGTCCGTCTGGCCCGCGGTGACGACGCTCCACGTGCGACCCGGTGTCACACATACCGGCAGCGCCCGTTCTCAAGGGCCAGACACTTCGACACCGAGGAGGTCCGGCCGTGGACTGGCGTGAGAGTGCGAGCTGAGTGCGAGCTGCCGATACGAGGATCCCGACGCCGGACGGCACGCCGGGCCCGGGCAGCCGTGGGGGCCACCGCCTGATCGCTTCCGGAGCGATGCCGGCGGGGCACCGAGACAGTGTCATGTCACATCTTCACGCGACGCACGGTCGTAAGGGAGTCGGAAGTTCGCAAAACCTGACGTGGGAGTGCCGTCGTGAAGGAATCGGGTGAAAGGCTCGCCGAGTGGGCGAGGGCGAGGCTGGGTCACCGCGGCCGGGCCCGGGGCGCGCTGCGGAAGGCCTTTCCGGATCACTGGTCGTTCCTGCTGGGCGAGATCTGCCTCTACAGCTTCGTCGTCCTCGTCATCACGGGCGTGTACCTGACCTTCTCCTTCCACCCCTCGTCGGAGCAGGTGGTCTACGAGGGCAGCTACGCGCCGCTGCGGGGCCAACGGGTCTCGGAGGCGTTCGACTCCACCATGCACATCTCCTTCGACGTGCGGGGCGGCCTGCTCATCCGGCAGGCCCACCACTGGGCGGCACTGATATTCGTCGCCGCCGTGGTCGTTCACATGATGCGTGTCTTCTTCACCGGCGCGTTCCGCAAGCCGCGCGAACTCAACTGGATCCTCGGCTTCTCCCTGCTGATCCTGGCCATGTTCGGGGGGCTCACCGGGTACGACCTGCCGGACGACCTGCTGTCCGGCACCGGGCTGGCGGTCGTGAACGGAACCATTCTTTCGGTACCGGTCGTCGGCACCTGTCTGTCGATGTTCCTCTTCGGCGGAGAGTTCCCGGGAGACGATCTGGTGGCCCGCTTCGACACCATCCACGTCCTGCTGATCCCCGCCCTGATGACGGCTCTGATCGTCGCCCACGTGGTCCTGTCCCTCCGGCACCGGCACGCCCAGCGCCCCGGGCCGGGACGCACCGACGAGAACGTCGTCGGCATACCCGCCAAGGTGTATCTCGTGAAGTCGGCGGGATACTTGTTCCTGGTCGCCGGTGTGATCTTCTTCGTCGCGGCCGTCGCGCAGATCAACCCCGTCTGGCTGTACGGCCCCTACCGGCCCGACCAGGTCTCGGCCGGATCGCAGCCCGACTGGTACATGGGCGTGGCCGACGGTCTGCTGCGCGTCATGCCCGGCTGGGAGATCAGCGCCTGGGGTCGTACGCTCGCCCTCGACAACCTGATTCCGATGGTGGCGGGCGTCGGTCTGTTCCTCGCGATGGGCGCGTACCCCTTCATCGAGGCGTGGGTGACCGGCGGCGACCGGGAGCAGCACCTCCTCGACCGGCCACGCAACCGGCCCGTGCGCACCGCACTGGGCGCCGCCTGGCTGAGCGCGTACCTGGTGGCGCTGATCGGAGCGGCGAACGACCTGATCGCCACGCGGTTCCACGTCTCCGTCAACGCCGTCACGTGGGCGGTCCGCGTCGGCCTGTTCGCCGTACCGCTCATCGTCTGGTTCGTTGCCGAACGCTGGACCCTCGGCCTGCAGCGACGCGACCGCGACATGGTGCTGGACGGCCGTGAGACGGGCATCGTCAAACGCCTGCCGCACGGAGAGTACGTGGAGGTGCACGAACCTCTCGGCCGGGAAGAGCTGCACGCGCTGACCGCGCACGAGCAGTACACGCCGCTCACCCTGCCGGCGGACGGCAACGGTACCGACGGAGCTCACGGCGGGCCCACGCGCGCGCAGCGGCTGCGGATCCGGCTCAGCCGGGGCTTTTACGGCGAGGGTTCCCAGATCACCAAACCGACCGAGCAGGAGTACAAAGAGATCACCCATTCGTAGATTGCGCACAGCGGGGCCGGACGTTGATGCGGTTGTAGGCGTTGATGACGGCGATGAGGGAGAGCAGCGCGATGAGCTGCTCCTCGTCGTAGTGCTTGGCCGCGTTCGCCCAGGCCTCGTCGGTGACGCCGCCCGAAGCGTCCGAGATGCGGGTGCCCTGCTCGGACAGCTCCAGCGCGGCGCGCTCCGCCTCGGTGAAGACCGTGGCCTCCCGCCACGCGGCGACCAGGTTGAGCCGCTGCTGGGTCTCACCCGCGGCGACGGCGTCCTTGGTGTGCATGTCGGTGCAGTAGCCGCAGCCGTTGATCTGGCTGGCGCGGATCTTGACCGGTTCCTGGGTCGCCGTCGGCACGCCCGACTCCGAGGCGACCTTGGCCGCCGAGTTGATGTGCTTCAGCACCTTCCCGGCGAAGGGGCTGCCGAAGAAGTTGAGACGCGGTTCCATTGACGCTCTCCTGAGCCGTAGGCCTGGTGGTTACCCCCTATTGACCGGACGGCCCGCGGATGTGTGACAACGAGCGCGGCCGGAACGGGCCGCCGCGCGGATTCAGCCACGGGGGTGCCGGCCAGCCGGCGGCTGTGGATCATGGGCGGCCGACCTCGTCACAACAGTGTGACAAAGTGTTGTTTCCCGGCGTATGGTCACGTGTGGCGCTCTGCCACATGGTCGCGTGATGCTTCCGTGATTCTTCAGCTGTGAAGGACATCTCCCATGCCCGCAGTTCTCGTACACGGCGCCCCCGACACCCACCGCCTGTGGGACCCGGTCCGCACCTGGGGCGGGGGAAACGGTCCCGTCAGCTCCGAGTACGTCTGACATCCGCTCGCCAGGATCTGGCAGGACCCGGTCGAGGGCCCCCGTTACATGGACCGGCTGGAGGCGGAGTCCTTCGCCCGTGACCTGACGGAAGGCTTCGACGTGCCCGCCGAGGCGGCCGGGAAGACGGCCGCACGGGTCGACGCCCCGATGAAGGACAGCATTCTCCGGCTCTACCGTTCCGCCCTGACGGTGGGTGCGGAATGGGAGCCCGCGCCGGCCCGGGTGTCGGCGCCGTGCATGGTGTTCTGGGGTGCGCTCGACCCGGCCTGCCAGATCGAGTTCGGCCGCGAGCTGGGCAGGGCCCTGCACGCGCCCAAGATCGTCGAACTGGACTGCAATCACTGGACCGTGCTCCAGCGGCCGGCCGAGGTGGCGGCGGCCCCGGAGGCCCACTGGGGTGCCTGAGCGGGCTGCCGCAGGCTCAAACAGTGTCACTATTTCGGTGGCGCTTACACTCACACCGTCTCGGCCGCTACGGTC
The DNA here is from genome assembly GCF_044335305.1 of Streptomyces sp. NPDC020490. Classification (NCBI taxonomy): domain Bacteria; kingdom Bacillati; phylum Actinomycetota; class Actinomycetes; order Kitasatosporales; family Streptomycetaceae; genus Streptomyces; species Streptomyces sp. NPDC020490. The sequence continues at coordinate 53,513 of NZ_JBIRUY010000027.1, forward strand.
GTGGGCGCAACGGAGCCTCGGTACGCCAACCACGTAGGGAGTAGGCGATCTTGGACGTCCACGAAGCGGTCACCGGCCGACGAGCAGTGCGCGGATTCACCGACCGGGATGGAAGAAGCAGGCCGCTCGCGGGCTGGCCGACATAGAGGCCTTCCTCTACCGGGAGGCTCGACTCAGTGCGGCTCGCCGACGTGTGGCGGACTTCAGCGCACGGGTGGACGGGCTGTCCGTCGAGCAGAAGCGGGACATCGAGCGGTGGTATCTCGAGGAGCAGAGGTACGTGGCCCGCATGGTCACGGAGTACATCGCCGACAGCGTCAGCGCCACCGAGGAGGCGAACCGCATCCGGTTCGGGCGATGGCTGCGCGGGACGCTGATCGCCATGGTCCTGATCACGGTGGCGACGATCGTGTGCACCGCCGTCGTGGTGGGATCGGTGGCCTGATCACCTCGTGCGGCCCGGTCATCAGGGGCACGCGACCGGCGCCGGAGGCCGGGACGGTGCCCGGTGCGCCGGGGCCCGTCGAGCGGCCATGGCTGTCACCTGCCGCGCGGGACAGGGGCCGGGCGGCCGTGAGTCCCGGGACCAACGGGCACGTCCGGGGACCTGCGGCCACTCACCCGGCCCGGCCCCGCGCAGCAGGATCGATCCCGCAACGCACACCCGGCACCACCTGCCCGCGCCAGCGGGGCGTGGCCACTGTGGAGGGCTGAACCATGCGTATCGTCGTCGCTCTCGGCGGCAACGCCCTGCTGCACCGGGGCGAACGCCCCGACGCGGAGATCCAGACGGCCAACATCGTCCGGGTGGCCACCGCGATCGCCGCGCTCGCCCAGGACAACGAGCTCGTGATCACCCACGGCAACGGCCCCCAGATCGGCATGCTGGCGGTGGAGAGCGCGAGCGACCACGCCCTGAGCGCTCCCTATCCGCTGGACCTGCTCGGCGCCCAGACCCAGGGCCTGATCGGCTCCCTGCTGGTGCGGGCCCTGCACGACGCGCTGCCCGGCCGCAAGATCGCCTCGGTGGTCACCCACACCCTGGTGCGGGCCGACGACCCGGCCTTCGCCCGGCCCGACAAGTTCGTCGGGCAGGTGTACTCACGCGAGCACGCCCGGGCACTGGCCAGGGAGCACGGCTGGCACATCGCCGAGGACACCGGCGGCTGGCGCCGGGTGGTCCCCTCACCGGCGCCCGAGCGGTTCCTGGAGACGTCCACCATCCACGACCTGCTGGCCTGCGACACGCTGGTCGTGTGCGCCGGCGGCGGGGGCGTCCCCGTCGTCGCCGACCGGGTCACCGGGGGGCTCAGCGGGGCGGAGGCCGTCGTCGACAAGGACCTCACCGCGGCCCTGCTCGCCGAGGACCTCAAGGCCGACTTCCTGCTGATCCTCACCGACGTGCCGTGCGTGTACGCCGGTTTCGGCACCCCCGAACAGCGGCCCATCCTCGACGTCACCCCCACCGAGCTGCGCCGCGGCGGTTTCCCCGCCGGCTCCATGGGACCCAAGGCCGAGGCCGCCGCCCGCTTCGTCGCCCGCACCGGCGGGCTGGCCGCCATCGGCGCCCTGGACGCCGCGTACGAGATCGTGCACGGCCGCTCCGGCACGCTGGTCCGCCCGGACCTGACGGTGAGCTGAGGCGGACCTGGGCCCCGTGACCACGAGGAGGCCCGTGCACCCCGGACAGGGTGCACGGGCCTCCTCATGGGTCCGGGCGGACAGGGTCCGGCGACTCGGCGGGTGCGGGGCGGGACCGTGCGGTGGCGGTGGCGGTGGCGGTGGCGGTGGCGGGGCGCGAGGCCGCGGTCGTGCGGTCACGGTCAGCGGCCGCGGTCGCGCGGGCGCCGACAAGCCCGTGCCTCGCGCGGTGGCGGGGGCACGGGCTGGAGGGTGCTCGGCCGTGGTGCGGCGGCGGCTCGGTGGTGGTGGGGGCGGTGGGGGCGGTGGGTCAGCCGGTCTTGTGGCCCCAGGCGGGTCCGACCAGGTCCCACTCCTTGCCCCACTCCTCGAAGCGCCTGCGGTCCAGGCGCCAGCGGGCCAGTGCGCCCGCGCCGAAGACGGCGCCCGCGACGGCCAGCCCGGCGGCCCCGCCCAGCAGACCCGCCTCGAGACGGGCCTCCGTGGGCCCGGGCGGCCGGGTGGTGAGCGCGTCCCGGGCGTCCAGCCAGACCACGACCCGGCTGCCGGCCTTCTGACCGGCGTCCACCAGGGTCCTGCCGGTGCGGGTGGCGCCGTCCGCCGTCGTCCAGCGGACCCGGGCCGGGACCCGCTCGGCCGTCACCCCGGCCGACGAGTCGCCCGATACGTCGGCGAGCAGGACGGCGCGGGTGGAGTGCCGTTCCGCACGCTGCTGGGCGAGCACGTCACCGGCGGCACCGGCCGTGACCAGCCCGGCGACGGCTCCGCCGATGGCGATGACCGCCCACACGGCGAGCACGATCCACGCCTCGACGATGTCCTCGTGGCGCCGCAGCGGATTGCTCCGGAACCGCCACAGCCTCTTCCTTCCAGACCTGCCGCCCATTGTCCTGCCCCTCCTCCTCGTGGTCACGGCACGACGGTGCCACCTGGCGGGGCGTGCGGGGATGGGCCGGTCAGGCGCCTACCCGGGGTCCGACCGGGACCCACCTCCCCGCGGCGCCGGGCCGTTCAGCCCCCGGTCCTCAGCCCGCGGCGGCGGTCAGTCCCACCGGCTCCGGCCCGGGGGTGAGGGCCTCGGACAGGCGGGTACACACGTGGAAGACGCCCGCCAGGCCGGCGGGGCGCAGCAGCCGAAGGAAGCCGGGGTCGTCGGAGACCAGCCGCAGCCGGCCGTGCCGCGCCAGGACGCGGTTGCGCACCCGGCACAGCACTCCCAGTCCGGAGCAGTCGATGAAGGACACCGCCCGCAGATCCACCACCACGTCGGGGTTCGGAGACGACGTCAGCGCGTCGAGCCGAGCCGACAGGGACGGTGCCACGAGCAGGTCGATCTCGCCGCGCAGCGCCACGACGGTCCTCCCGGCGACGGTGCGCACGGTGGGGTCCGGCGTGCGGCTGGAGTGGGTTTCGGCCATGGTCAAAGACAAGCCGTCCGGGGCCCGCGCGGGGAAGTGCCGATCGGCCCACCGCATCGCGCCGGGCCTGGGCCGGACGGGCCGAACCGGGCCGGTAAGGATCCGTCCGGCGGCGCCCGCAGGGCCGACCGGCCCAAGCGGGCAGGGCCGTGGCGGCCCAAGCTGAAGCTGCGGGGCAATCCCGGCGCCGCACCGGCATCCGGTGACCCCGGACTCACGGGCCCGGGGAACCGAGGAGGGAAAGATCGCCATGAAGGGCTATGTCTTCCACGGCCCCGGCCAGTCCTCCTGGGAGGACGTCCCGGACCCCGGCATCCAGGAGGCGACCGACGCCATCGTCCGCGTCGACGCCGTCACCATCTGCGGCACGGACCTGCACATCCTCAAGGGCGACGTGCCCGAGGTCCGGCCGGGTACCGTCCTCGGCCACGAGGCGGTCGGCGAGGTCGTCGAGACCGGCAGCGACGTGCGCACCGTACGGCCGGGGGACCGGGTCCTGGTCTCCTGCATCAGTGCCTGCGGACGCTGCGCCTACTGCCGCACGGGGATGTACGGCCAGTGCCGGGGCGGCGGGGGCTGGATCCTCGGCCACCTGATCGACGGCACCCAGGCCGAGTACGTGCGCGTGCCCTACGCCGACCTGTCCGTCCACGCGCTGCCCAGCACGCTGGACGCCACCCAGGCCGTGCTCCTGGCGGACATCTTCCCCACCGCCTACGAGGTGGGCGTCCTCAACGGGAAGGTGCGGCCCGGCGACACCGTGGCCGTCGTCGGAGCCGGCCCGGTCGGACTGGCCGCGATCGCCACCGCCCGGCTGTTCAGCCCCGAACGCATCGTCGCCGTCGACCTCGCCCCCGCCCGGCTGGACGCGGCCAAGCAGCTCGGCGCCGACGCCGTGGCCGACGCCCGCGAGGCGCCCGAGCAGCTGATCGCCGACCTCACCGACGGACTCGGCGCCGACGTCGTCATCGAGGCCGTCGGCACCCCGGCGACCTTCGAGATGAGCACGCGCATGGTGCGCCCCGGCGGGCACGTCGCCAACGTCGGCGTGCACGGCAGCCCCGCGACGCTGCACCTGGAAGACCTGTGGATCAAGAACGTGACCATCACCACCGGCCTGGTCGACACCAACACCACGCCGACCCTGCTGCGCATGGCGGCCGCCGGCCGGCTGCCCGTGCAGGCGCTGGTCACCCACACCTTCCCGATGCACGAGATGCAGGAGGCGTACGACGTCTTCGCGCGGGCCGCGGACACCGGCGCCCTGAAGGTGGTGCTCGGTGGGGAGAGCCACGAGACCCTCGCCGTCCGGACGGCATGACACGGACGTGACCGGAAGGAGTGACGGGGAATGACAGCAGCGGGTCCCGGCGCGCCGAACGCCCTCGCGGCGGGCGATCTCGGGCGCCGTCTCGCACGCAGGCGCAACCGTCTCGGGCTCAGCCGCGAGGAGACGGCCGCCCGGGCCGGCGTGGCCCCCGGATACCTCCAGTACCTGGAGGAGCAGCCGGCCGCCGCACCGGGCACCGGCACCCTGCTGAGGCTCGCGGAGGTCCTCGGCACCACCATCACGGAGCTGACCGGCGGCGAGGCCGACGCGCCGCCCGGTCCCGGCAGGGCGGCCCGCCACGCGGAGTTCACCGAACTCAGCGTCCAGGAGTGCCGCGCACTGCTGTCCACGCACGGCGTGGGACGCATCGCGGTGCCCACCGTCGAGGGACCCCTCGTGGTCCCCGTCAACTACAGCCTCGTCGACGGCGCGATCGTCTTCAGCACCTCGCCGGGCACCGTACCGGCGCAGGCGGCCGGCTGCCGGGTGGCGTTCGAGGTCGACCGCATCGACGACGTCTTCAGCCAGGGCTGGAGCGTGCTGGTCCGCGGCCTCGCCCGGACCGTGACCGACCCGGACGAGGTGCGCCGGCTGGTCGAGGGCTCCTACAGCGAACCCTGGGCCGGCGGGCGGCGCGAGGTGTGGGTGCGCATCGAGCTGCTCGCTCTGACCGGGCGCCGGATCACCGTGTGAAAGGGCTGTTGTCCATCCTGGTCGGGACCCATGGCCCTAAGCCGGCGGTCCCGGCCGACACATGATGGACCTGTTCCCATACCGCCGCACAGAGCGGTCCCCACGCGCTGAAAGACGGCCGGCCATGTACCCCAACGACGGATTCCGAGAACTCGATCGGCAGGAGTGCCTGCGTCTGCTGGCGAAGGTGCCCGTCGGTCGCATCGTCCACACGCGCAAGGCCCTGCCGGCGGTGCTGCCGGTGAACTTCTGCCTCGACGGGGACGGCGCCGTGCTGCTGCGCACCTCGGCGGCCTCCGAACTGGTGCGGGCGATCGACCAGGCGGTCGTCGCGTTCGAGGCGGACGAGGTCGACGCGGTCGCCCACTCCGGCTGGAGCGTCGTCATCACCGGACGGGCCGCGGTGGTCACCGACCCCGTACGGCACGAGATCCTGGCCCGCACCGGCCCCCGCTCGTGGGTGGCCTCGCCGCGGGAGGTCTTCGTCCGCATCGAGCCGGAGCTGGTGACCGGACGCGAACTGGTCGCCGGACGCACCCTGTACGGCGTCGATCTCGACATCCCCGCCTGAACGCGCCGGCCCCGCCCGGGGACCGTACGGCCCTCCCACAAGGGGCCGTACGGCGTGCCCGCCGGTTCCCGCGGGCCCTGCCCCCCGGCGTCCCCGTACCGCGAGCATCGGACCCGTAGCCGTAGCGGGATTCCCGCGAGCCGTCCGGCGGGGTACACGCCCCGGTTCCGGCGGCCCCTTCCCGCCGCACGAGAAGACAACGGCACCAGAAGGGAAACGGGACAATGACTCTCCACCACGTGGTCGTCGGCGTGGACGGCACGCCGGCCGCCGTACGGGCTCTGGACCTGGCCGCGGACGACGCCGCGCGGCGCTCCGCCGAACTGCGCGTCGTCTACGCCGTGCCCGACCGCGACGAGGCGGGACCGATCCTGTCGTCGGCCGCCGCGCGCATCCGCGAACGCCACCCCGGCCTGCGGGTCGTCACCACGGCCGCGCAGGGCGGCGCCGTCCGGGCACTGGCCGCCGAGAGCGAGGGCGCCGCCCTCACCGTCGTCGGCACCCGCGGCTTCGGCGGGGTCACCGGGACGCTGTTCGGCTCGGTGAGCCTGCGGCTGGCCGCGCAGGTGCACGGTCCCCTCATGATCGTCCGCGGGGACCACGTCTGCCACGGGGAGACCGCCGGGAGCGACGCGGGCGAGCGGCTCGGCACCGGCCACGAGGTGCTCCTCGGTCTGCAGGACGACACCGACGTCACCGCGGCGGCCTTCGCGTTCGAGGAGGCGGAGCGCCGCGGCGTGTGGCTGCGCGTCCTGCACTCCTGGGACCGCCCGCACATCACCCCCGAAATGCCGTCGCTGGTGCCGGCGACGAGCCCCGGCCAGCGGCGCATGGCGCAGCACGACCGGGCGGAGGAGGCGGTGGCGCGCTTCAGCCTCGCCCGGCTGCAGGAACAGCACCCCACGGTGGGCGTCGACGCCCGCACGGTGCGCTCCGGCGCCGCCCAGGCACTGCTGGAGGCCACCCGCGAGGCCGCCGTCGTCGTGATCGGCTCGCACGGTCGCGCCGGCCGGCTCGGCCCCCACCTGGGCACGGTCGCGCACACCCTGCTGCACCACGCCCACTGCCCCGTGCTGCTGGTCCCCTCGACGGACCGCTGACGGGCGCTGTGCCGGGCCCCAACTGGTCCGGCACAGGGGGCCGTTCGGACTGTGCGGTCAGGCCTTGCAGCCCCTGCGGCAGATGCCGCGGCCGCGAGACATTGAAGGTGCAACAAGGGCTCGGAAAGCCCGAGTGACACTCTCGGAGGGGATGAAGATCATGGCAGTCCACAACCACCCGCAGCGCCTTCACGGGTTCCACTTCTCGTTCCAGCGCAAGGCCGCGACCGCCCCGCAGACCGTGGACACCGCGGCATCGACGGCGACCGTCGCGCACGCTCTCGCCGGGCTGCGACTGCTGACCGGCTTCGTCTTCCTGTGGGCGTTCCTCGACAAGACCTTCGGCTTCGGCTACGCCACCCCGTCCGGCAAGGGCTGGATCGACGGCGGCTCGCCCACCAAGGGCTTCCTGAGCTCGGTGGCGGTCGGTCCGATGGAGTCGACGTTCCACGACTGGGCGGGCGCCGGCTGGGCGGACTGGCTGTTCATGCTGGGCCTGCTGGGCATCGGCGTCGCGCTGGTCTCGGGAGTGGCCCTGCGGCTCGCGGCGGTGGCGGGCACGCTGATGATGGCCTTCATGTGGATCGCGGAATGGCCGCCGGCCAAGCACCTCTCGGACGGGTCGCTGAGCATGTCGACCAACCCGTTCGCCGACTACCACGTGATCTACGCGGTCGTGCTGATCGCCCTCGCGGCAGCGGGCGCCGGCGCAACCTGGGGCCTGGGCAAGGTGTGGGCGCGGCTGCCCTTCGTCAGCCGTAACCGCTGGCTCATCTGACCGCTCGATGCGCACCGGACCGGGGCGCCGCCACTGAGGAAACCCACCTCAGCGGCGGCGCCCTTTCGCATGCCCTGCGCCGGCCGCGCCGGGCGGTCCCCCGTGTCGGGCGGTCCGCCGCGCCGCGCGGGATGCGGTGTCCCACGGACCGCGGCACCGCGCCGGGCCGCCGTGTCGCGCGGGCCGCTCCGGCCGCCCCTGCGACACGGCAGCCCGTACGAGGCGGGCGGCGAGGCACAAGCCGGCGCCCTGCGACACGATGGCCCGCGCCCCGGGGCTTCCCGCACACCGCGACGGCCCACGCGACGCAGACGGCATGCAACACGGCAACCCCGCACCCAGGTGCGGCCGGAACGGCACAATCCGGCGCCCCGGCGCGGCGCAACCGCCCGCCCGGAGCATCCCGTGCACCGACGGTCCACGCCGCAGGACGGCCCATCCTGGGCGCGGGGCCGCACCGGGCCGCAGTGCTCCGCCGGAGCGCGCGGGCCGCTCCCGTGTACGGACATCGCGTCGTACGGGCCGCTCAGGGGACGGGGCGGCGCGGGGAGGGGTGGGACTCTCAGGGGTCACTCGGGGACCAGTGGACCTATCCGGGGCGGGTGGTGGGACAGCACAGTGGGGTCCGACACGAAGGAGGCCCGATCATGTTCCGCACCGTCACCGTCGGCCTGGACGGCTCGCCCGAGAGCCTCGCCGCCGCCGACTGGGCAGCCAGGGAAGCCCGGTTGCGGGCGGCCGTGCTGCGCGCCGTGTACGCCGGAGAGCAACAGCCCTCCGTCTACGTGCCGTTCGCGGGGGAGGCGGTCGCACAGCCCGACGAGGACCGCACCGAGCGGATGCTGCGGGAGGTCCGGGCGTCGCTGGCCCACCGCCACCCCGGACTGGACGTCACCGCCGAACGGCTCGCCGGCCGGCCCGCCGCCGCCCTGGTGGAGGCGGCCGGGGAGAGCGTCCTGCTGGTCCTCGGGTCCCGGGGGCTGGGCCGGGCCGCCGGTCACCTGCTCGGCTCCGTCGCCTCGGCCGTGACGGGCCGGGCCGACGGGCCCGTGGTGCTCGTACGGGCCGGCGCCGAGGCCCCGGGCGAGCACCGGCCGGACGCGGACGGCACCCCCTCGGCGGCCACCCCCTACCGCGACGTCGTCCTCGGCGTCGAGCTGGCCGACCGCACCGGTGACGCCGTGCTGGAGTTCGCCTTCGACGCCGCCCGGCGCCGCGCGGCCGGCCTGCGGGTGGTCCACGGCCGCCGGCTGCCGTCGCACGCCGACACGCCCGCGCGGCCGGAGGACGGGCCGGAGAGCCTGCTGCGGCCCTGGCGGGAGAAGTTCCCCGACGTCGAGGTCACCGAGGAGGCCGTGGTCGGACACGCGGGAGCGCACCTCGTCGACGCCTCGCGGGACGCGTCCCTGATCGTGATCGGCCGCAGGAACCGCCGGAGCGCGACCGCCGCCCGCCAGGTCGGCCCGGTCACCCACGAGGTGCTCCGCCACGCGGTCGCCCCGGTGGCCGTGGTGCCGCACGACTGAGGACCGGCAGGCCCCGGTCGGAGGGGGTCAGGGCCCTACGTGGAGATGAGCCGCCCAGAGGTCGGGTCTGCCGGGGTGGGCTCGGCGGATCTCGGTGGTGGCTGAGTGGAGGGCTCGGGCGGCGTCGTCGGGGCCGTGGGCGGCGATCAGGGCGTAGAAGTGCTCGGCGATGTCGGATGCGACCCGGTCGTCGACGGGCCAGAGGGTGCCGATGACGTGGCGGAAGCCGGCCAAGTGGAACGCGGCGGTCATGTGCATCGCTTCGTCGGCGCCGGTGAGGACGACGTCGCTGGTGGCGCAGGCCGACAGGTAGGCGAGGTCGGCGTCCAGACGTCCGGGCAGGTCTCGCGGGGTGAGCGGCTTGTCGTGGAGAAGCAGGCGGCTCAGGGTGGGGACGCGTGTGTCGGGCTCCGCGTGGCAGGCGAAGTGGACGATCCGGGTGCGGGGCAGGGCGGCGAGTACGGCGTCGCGGGTGGCCTGCTCGTTGTGCAGGACCGTGGCGCCGAGCAGCCGGGTGAGGCTGTTCGCCTCGGAGACGGCGCCCGCCAGGAAGGCTTGGTCGGGCGTTCTGCTCATGGCGACCGCGAGGGCTTCGCCCGGCGGGGCCGGGGCGCGGCGGGCGGCAGGCATGGCGCGGACGGTGGGCAGGTAGGAGGACACGGTTCTGGCCATGACGGAGTCCTCGCCGTCGCCCGCCGCGTGCAGGGGGAAGAGCGACATGATGCCTGCCGGGCACCACCACAGGCGGGAGCCGTTCCACCCCGTCGCGGTCAGCGCATCGAGCACGGGGCGGCCGACGGTGTGCCAGAGCCAGCCGAGGACGCCGACGACATCCTCGCCCGCCCCGGAGCCGAGGGCGTTGTGGAGGACGTCGAGCCGGGCCCGGGCCTCGCCGAGGGTGAGGCCGGGCAAGGAGACGGGCTGGACGCCCGCGGGAGTGACGAGGAGCGCCAGACCACCGGTCTCGACGGTGCTGACCGTGACGACCGGGCCGCGGTCGGTGTTGCCGCAGAGCTCGCCCGCCGTGCTCCGCGGAGCGCCGCGCACGGTGTCGGCGAGGATGCCCCGCGCCCTTTCCAGCAGTTCCAGGGCGCGGTCGGGGCGGTGGGCCCGGACCGCGGCGTCGGCTGCCTTCGCGCCCAGACCGGAGTGCACCTGGAGCATGAATTCGTTGTCCTCGTAGTACCTGCTGCGCATGCCGAGGTCGGGCAGCAGGCCGACGGCCGCCTCGAGGGCCTGGAGTCTTTCCGTCGGATCCGCTGTGGAAAGCGCGGCCAGTTCGGCCTGTTCGAGTCTGATCTGCAGCTGGGTCCTCGACGACAGACCGGGAAGACGGATGGCCTCGGTGACCGCCGCTTCCGCCCGGTGGAGATCGCTCGCGTCGTCGGAGCGGCCGAAACGCAGTCGGAGGGCGGCGCCGAGGTCCAGGAGACTGTCCGCCCGTGAGCCGGGAGGGGCGAGCTCCAGGGCGCGTTCGCCCACCGCGACGGACTCGTCGAGCAAGGCGCTGTCGCCCGTCAGTTCGTACGCCTGCCAGAGCGTCGTGGCCAGCATCGCGTGCGGGTGGTAGCGGTCGGGTGCGCTGGCGATGGCGGCGCGGAACAGTCGTACCGCCTCGGGCACGGCGTCCGGCTCACGGCGGCATGTGAAGCGTGTGAACCAGACCACGCCCAACCCGCCCAGGAATTGGGAGCGGCGCGGGTCGGTGGCCGCCAGCAGGCCGACGGCCGCCCGGCCGTTGGCGGCGGCCCTGTCCAGGTCCTCGATCGAGCCGGTCCGCCGGTACCAGTGCATCTGGGCCTGGCTGAGGGCGTGCAGGGCCCCGGCCCGTGAGTGGCCGTCGTCAGCGGGAAGTCTCCGTACGACGCGTTCCCTCCGCCCGAGGGACCGGTGGAGGCGCTCGCTGTCTCCCGTACGCCGGTACTGGGCGAATTCGATGTCCGCGGCGAGAGCGGTGAGGGGAAGCTGACGCGGAAGACACATCCCGGCCTCGATCACCGCTGCTTCGGCCCGGTCGAGGTCGTCGGCGGCGCCTTCTCGCTCATAGCGCTGGAAGTACAGCCCGGCGAGATGCCACTGCAGGACCGGGTGGTCCTTGTGGTTCCGCTGGACCAGTGCCTCGGCCTGCTGGGCCGCGGCGACCGCCTCGGGCAGGAAGCCGGGGTCCTTGGCGGCGGCCAGCGACAGGGCGCGCGAGAGAAGCAGCAGCCGGGTCGGCTGCTCGGGACCGGGGAGTGCGGCCGACTTCCGCAGGAAGCCGATCGCGCGGGCCAGATCCGGAACGTCGAAATCGCGGAGGAACCGTTGCCAGAGCTTCTCCCCGCACAGGAAGGCGAAGTAGCGGCCGTCGGGATCCTGTCCCGGGGACAGCGCGGCCAGTTCCTCGGCGCACTCGAGCGCGGCCTCGTGGTCCGCCGTGTCACCGGTCGCTTCGTAACGGTGCTCCAACGCCAGGAAGAGTTCATGCAGAGTGGCGAGGCGCTTGCGGCGGCCTCGCGGGGCGAGTCGTTTTCGCGCCACGGCGACGACCTGGTCGACTTCCGTCGTGTCACCCTGCCGTGCGGCGAGCAGCCGGACCGCCCTCACCATGGCGGTCATGCGTTCCACGCGCTTGGGATGGTCGTCGTCGGTGGCCATGACGATGCGCCGCCAGGCGAACGCCGCACGCTCGGCCTGCACCGGATCGGGCGAGTCGCGGGCGTCCTGCCGCAGCAGTTCCGCCTCGCAGACGCCGAATTCCGCGAGGAAGGAGAGCATGTCCGGCGGCAACGCCGTGTCGCTGTACAGCAGGCAGGGAGTGAGCGCCATGACGGCCGAGCGCATGTCGGTCGGCTCGTGTGCCGCCAGATAGCGGTAGAAGAAGAAGATCCCGACCGTCCGGGACGCCTCCGTGGCCTCACCGTCCCAGTCCACCCAGGCTTCGACGAGGTGGTCGTGCATGCCGTCCGCAAGGGTGAGCCGCACGTCGCCGGCCGAGTGCACCCGTTCGACACAGGCTGCGAGTTCCCGCACTGCACGAGAAACCATCAGGTCGTCCCCACTGAGGTCCGGTCACGCGCCCACGCGCGCTGGCGACGGATGACAGTCACGAACGCCCGGACCGCGAGGCAGAACGCGGGTGCCAGGACGATCGTGACGAGCGGCTGAGGTACGGGGAGGAACAGGGCGATCTCACCGAGAGCCAGGCTCACGCCCGAGATGACCGATGCGGAGGTGACCGGGTGACGCAGGACGAGGGGCAGGAGACAGGCCGACAGGCATACCGCGCTCACCACGAGCGCCGGCGGGCCGTCCCAGATGCCGGGGGCCGTCGCCGCCACCGCGACGGCGAGCAGGGCAGCCGCGTCGGCCGCGGCCCGGCGACGAATGCCACGATCCAGAAAGAGGGCCCTGAACAACCAGCCGAACTCGCCCGCGACGCCTGCCGCGCAGACGGCCAGGACCGTCCAGCGGGCGCCGGTGAGCGGGCCGCGCGGCACGCAGGCGACGAGCAGTCCGGTGAGCAGCGCGACGATCCCGGCGTGGTAGAAGCCGCGCGCCGCGTTCGCCCAGCGGTGGGCCTGCAGCAGGTGGCTCCGCTGCATTCCCAGCAGGAAGGGGGTCGGAACACCGTCCGTCTGTTCACCGGGGAACCACTGCAGAAGGTCCCCCGGCGTGCACACGTAGCGTCGGGTCCACGCCGTTGCCTGGACGGTCGCGATCTGCAGCAGGCCGGCCGCCACGAACAACGCCAGCGACGCGTCCGGCCACCGGCTGACGGCCACGGGGCCCGGGACGGACGACTGCAGCGCCAGCACCGCCAGCGTGAAGCTGCCTCCGGCGAGCAAGGGGGCGGCCACCCCGCCGACCGCCTGGATGCTCTCCAGGTAGCCCATCGGGACGGGCGGCCGCCAGTTCACGTTCCCGCCCTCGGGCACTGTTCGGTGTGATCGCCGTCCACCCCGCCGCAGGAGCAGTAGTAGCCGCGCCCGGCGACTCCCCGCTCAGCGGCGGTCTCCTGCTCGAAGGTGATCCGCGGCGAGGGGAGGGCCAGCGCGTTTGCGACCGCGTCCCCGAGGGCGATCAGGTCGGCCGTCTCGGGGATCGCGACCGGCAACCGGATGTCACCGGGGGCGACGCCGATCACCCCGTCCAACTCCGCACCGAACGGTGCGAGCGCGGCGGCGATCAGCGCCGTGTCGGGTCGTTCGGCGTGCCGCCACGCCCCGCGTAACCGCAATATCAGCTCTTCGCGCACGGGGTCATGATGTCAAGCCTTCCGTCACGCCGGTGCTGATTCCGGCCATCCGCTCGGGCCGCGACGCCCGGTGAGCCGGCCCGGCCGAATCGGGGCCTTTCCGGCTCAGGTGTCGGCGGGGGTCAGACGGATGCCGGTGATGAGGTCCGGGCGGATGCGGACGGCGAAGTCCATGGCCTGGCCGACCCAGGGATGCAGCATCGACTGGTAGCGGGTCAGCAGCACCGGATCGGTGACCAGATGGGCGTAGCCGGTGACCACCACGCTCCAGCCCAGGTGGGTCGCGGGGTCGATGGTGTCGGCCTCGTAGGCGACGACCACGCCCGGCGAGCCGGCCTGCCGGGTGCGGGAGGTCAGGGCCGCGCCCTCGTGGGTGCGGATGACGATCTCCCCCTCGTCGAGGACGTGGTTGACCGGCCGGATGGTCGGCAGCGCGTGCTGCGTGAAGACGATTCTGCCGAACGAGACGCTGCCCAGCAGCTGGAGAGCCTCGGCGCTGTCGAGCGCGACGCTGTGACGGGGGCCGACGGGAATCGGCTGGGCTTGGTCGAGGGCCATGGGCGGCGTCCGTACGTTCACTCGGCGGTCGGGCGTGGGGTGGTGCGGGCTCGGTCGAGCAGCTCATTGCAGCGGGCACGGGCACGCTCGCGCTAGGGCCGTTCGGACCTTTCCCCGGGCCCGGGTGGGCCCTTCCCACCGCATCGGCTTTCCGGGCGAGCCCGCCCGCGAACAGGTGGGAGCGGCGCCACGGGGGATTGGCGCCGCTCCCGATTCCACTGTGCCGCGGTGCCCCCCGGCCGCCCAGGGCCGATGGTCCCCGCACCGGGTCCGACAGGCCCCGTGCCGCCGCACCGCGCATGACGGGCGGCGTCAGACTCCGGACGGCCGGGCGTCGTCGACGCGGTAGGTGAGGCCGTTGACGACGCCGACGACCCCCTCGACCCGGTACGCCGACCGCACCGCCGGAGGGATGTCGCTGCGCCGCTCCACCCGGCCCGCCAGCGTGACCATCCCGTCGCGGACGGAGACGGCGACGGCGTCGGGCGGCAGACCGAGGGCGCCGACCACGATCTCGTCGATGACCTGACGGCGTATCGTCCCGTCGGTGCGCAGGAAGACCCGCAGCAGGTCGCGCCGCGTGACGATGCCGATCAGCCGGTCCTCCTCGTCGATCACGGGCAGCCGTTCGATGCCGTGCCGCTCCATCACGCGCGCGGCGTCGGAGACCGACTGCTCCGGGTGCACGGTGACCGCGGGCGTCGACATCAGCTCCCCGGCGGTCCGCCCGCCGGCCGGCGCGCGGGCCAGGTCGGTGCCCGAGACCATCCCGAGCACCTTGTCGTCGTGGTCGACGACCGGAAGCCCGCTGATCCGGTGCCGTTCCAGGAGCCGGACCAGCTCCCGTACGGGCGTGTCGCGGTGGGCTACCACGACCTCACCGGTCATCACCTCACCGACGGGATGCGGTTTCACGACGTCTTCCTCCTTGACCTGGCGGCCGGGTGCGGGAGCGGCGCCGTCGTCCCGGAACGACGGGACAGGCGCCGCTCCCGCCGCGGGCCCTCAGCCCTGCCGTGCGTCCGCCGGCCCGCCCCGCCACGGCGGGGGAGCGGCCGACCTGCGGGCGGTGGCCCAGCGGTCGGCGAGCCGGTCCAGCCGGCCGCGCAGCCGGTCCTGCAGCCGGTCGGCGAGTTCGTGGGCGCTCGCCTCGTCGGCGTGGACGACGAGCAGCTCGCTCCCCACCCGGATCTCGGCCGCGGCCGACCAGGGCTGTTCCACATGGTGCGCGGTGGCCTTGGCGATCCGTACCTCGCCGGTGACGGCCGGCAGACCCGGCCGGTCGAAGACCGCGTTCACCTTGGTCCGGACGTAGCCGAGGGTCGCCTCGTCCACGTCGCCCTCGGCCCGTACCTGTACGGCCTGGGTCGTGCGGGCGTCGGTACCGGTGTCCCTGGGAGTCATGTGCTCCACTCCTTATGCGCTTTCGTGATCGGTTACAGCCTCTCCCGGGCCCCGGCCGGGCCCCAGGGGCCGCCCGGCCCCCGCACCCGGGCCGTCGGTCCCGGTGCGCCGCTCAGGTGCGGGAACGTCGGTCCCGGGTACCCGGCAGCCGTGCGCGCGGGGCGGCAATCAGGGCCGACCGGCCCCTGGCCCGTCCACCCCGGGACGACGAAGATCTCCTGGTGGACACGGTTCCGTCGCGCCGAGCGCGGGACCACGAGACGTGACGAGGAGCATCTGATGGCGGACAGCCAGCGGCCCGGCCCCGGCGAACCGATCCGGGTCTTCCTGCTGGACGACCACGAGGTGGTACGGCGAGGCGTGCACGACCTGCTCAACGACGAGCCGGACATCTCCGTCGTCGGGGAGGCCGCGACCGCCGAGCAGGCGCTGGTCCGCGTCCCCGCGCTGCGCCCCGACGTGGCGGTGCTCGACGTACGCCTGCCGGACGGCGACGGCGTCAGCGTGTGCCGTGAACTGCGTTCGCGCATGCCGGAGTTGAGCTGCCTGATGCTGACCTCGTTCGACGACGAGGAAGCCCTGCTGGACTCGATCATGGCGGGCGCCTCCGGATACGTGCTGAAGCAGATCCAGGGCTCCGACCTGGTCTCCGCCGTGCGCACGGTGGCCTCCGGGCAGTCCCTGCTCGACCCGAGCGCCACCACCCGGCTCATGGCCCGTCTGCGCCACGACCAGCAGCACGAGGAGGAGCCGGACACACTGCCGGGCCTGACCGACCGGGAACGGGAGATACTCGCCCTGATCGGCGAGGGACTGACCAACCGTCAGATCGGCCAGCGGCTGTTCCTCGCGGAGAAGACGGTGAAGAACCACATCTCCCGCCTGCTGGCCAAGCTGGGCGTGGAGCGGCGCATCCAGGCCGCGGTCATCGCCACCCAGGCCCAGGACCGGCTCAGGCAGCAGGGCCACTGACGTACCGCCCGGCGCGACCGGTGGGTCCGAATGTCCCCCCGGTCGCCCCCGTACGGCCCATGCCCCGCCGGGCCCGGCCCGAGCACGCTGGCATCGCATCCCGGACGCCACCGGGTTCCCAAGGGGAGGACGAACGGACATGAACGTGCGCGTGGGCATCAACGGCTTCGGCCGCATCGGCCGCAACTACCTGCGCTGCGTGCTGGAGCGCGCCGAGGCCGGCGGCACCCCGGTCGAGGTCGTCGCGGTGAACGACCTCACCTCGCCGGAGGCCCTGGCCCACCTGCTGGCCTACGACTCGACCTACGGCCGGCTGGGCCGCACCGTCGAGCACGACGACTCCTCGCTGACCGTGGACGGCCACCGGGTCGCCGTCAGCGCCGAGCGCGACCCGGCCGCGCTGGCCTGGGGCGACCTCGGCGTGGACGTCGTCATCGAGTCCACCGGCCGCTTCCGCACCCGGGAGACGGCCGGGGCGCACCTGGCGGCGGGCGCGCGCAAGGTCCTGCTGTCCGTGCCCGGCAAGGACGTCGACGCGACCGTGGTCATGGGCGTCAACGAGGGGACGTACGACCCCGCGCGGCACGACGTGGTCTCCAACGCCTCCTGCACCACCAACTGCGTGGCCCCCATGGTCAAGGTGCTCGACGAGCGCTTCGGCATCGTCAAGGGCCTGATGACCACGATCCACGGCTACACCAACGACCAGGTCGTCCTCGACGGTCCCCACAAGGACCTGCGCCGCGGCCGCAGCGCCGCCGTCAACATCATCCCCACCAGCACCGGCGCCGCCCGCGCCGTCGGCCTGGTGCTGCCGGAGCTGGCCGGGACGCTGGACGGGATCGCCGTGCGCGTGCCGGTGGAGGACGGGTCGCTGACCGACCTGAGCCTGGTGCTGGAGCGGCCGGTGACCACCGAGGAGATCAACGCCGCCTACCGGGAGGCCGCCGACGGCCCGCTGAAGGGCATCCTGCGGGTGTCCGACGCACCGATCGTCTCGCGCGACGTGGTGGGCGACCCCTCCTCCTGCGTCCTGGACGCCCCGCTGACCCAGGCGCACGGCGAACTGGTCAAGGTCTTCGGCTGGTACGACAACGAGTGGGGCTACACCAACCGGCTGCTCGACCTCACCGAGCACGTCGCCGCCCGGCTCTGACGGCCTTGTCCGGCCCGGCGGGCAGCGGTCCCCACGGGATCCCGTATCGTCCCCTTGCCTGGACCGTTACCGTGGCACGTGACCGGAACGGCAGGCCGACGGCACGCACGGCATGGGATGTGGAGGATCACGGGTGGGACGCTCCGAGGACGCCGGGGAGGCCCGCATTCGGCTTCCGCAGCTGAGGCTGGACGAGCTGCTGGAGGAACTGCAGGCCCGGCTGGACGCGGCCCGCGGCACGCGCGACCGGGTGCACAGCCTCCTGGAGGCGGTGCTCTCGGTCGGCCGGGAGCTGGACCTGGAGCAGGTCCTGCACAGCATCGTCGAGGCCGCCGCGGCCCTGGTCGACGCCGAGTACGCGGCCCTCGGCGTGATCGGCCCCGACGGCAAGCGGCTGTCGGCGTTCTACACCGTCGGCGTCAGCGAGGACCAGATCGCCAGGATCGGCCCCTACCCGGAGGGCCACGGCATCCTCGGCGAGCTCATCCGCCGTCCCGCGCCGCTGCGGCTGGCCAAGATCTCCGAGCACCCGGCGTCGTACGGCTTCCCGCCCCACCACCCGCCGATGAACACCTTCCTCGGCGTCCCCATCCGGGTGCGCGACCAGATCTTCGGCAACCTGTACCTCACCGAGAAGCGCGGCGGGATGCAGTTCGACGAGGAGGACGAGTCGGTCCTGTCGACCCTGGCCGTGGCGGCCGGCGTCGCGATCGACAACGCCCGCCTGTACGAGGAGTCCCGGCAGCGCGAACGGTGGCTGCAGGCCAACGCGGAGATCACCCACCGCCTGATGTCCGGCAGCGGGCGCGGCGAGGTGCTCGGCCTGATCGCCGGGCGGGCCATGGAGATCACCGGCGCGGCCCTGGCCGTGGTCGCGATGCCGATGGAGGACACCGACGCCCTCACCGTCGAACTCGCCGTCGGGGAGGAGGCGGAGACCCACCGGGGTCTGGTGCTGCCGGTGGACGACAGCCTGATCGGCGAGGCGTTCTCCAGCGCCGCCCCGGTCACCAGCCCGGACATCTCGCACGACGACCGGGTCTCCGCCGGGCCGCCGCGCTTCAGCCGGCTCGGCCCGGCCGTCGCCGTACCCATCGGGACGGGTGAGGGCGGGGTGCGGGGCGTCGTCCTGCTGGTGCGCGAGACCGGTCAGATGGCGTTCTCCGAGAAGGAGATCGAACCGCTGCAGAGCTTCGCCGCGCAGGCCGCGATCGCCATGGAGCTGGCCGAACGCCGTCAGGACTCCGAGGAGATCGCGGTGCTCAAGGACCGCGACCGCATCGCCCGGGACCTGCACGACCTGGCCATCCAGCGGCTGTTCGCCACCGGCATGACGCTGCAGAGCGCCGGCCGCTTCATCGAGCACGCGGAGGCCGGGCAGCGGGTGGCGCGCGCGGTGGACGACCTGGACGAGACCATCAAGATCATCAGGTCTACGATCTTCGGCCTGCGGGCGCGTGACGGGGGAGCCGGGACCGGGCTGCGCGCCCGCGTCGTCCGGGCCGTCGGCGAGGCGTCGCCGGTGCTCGGCTTCGCGCCGAGCGTGCGCATGGAGGGCCTGGTCGACACCGACGTGCCCCGCGAGATCGCCGACCACGTCATCGCGGTCCTGTCCGAGAGCCTGACCAACATCGCCCGCCACTCCGGGGCCGACCGCGCGGACGTGGCCCTGGTGACCGACGGTCACGAGGTGCGGCTGACGGTCTCCGACAACGGCGTGGGCATCCCGTCCGGCGGCCGTCGCAGCGGCCTGCGCAACATGGCCGAACGAGCGGAACAGCTCGGCGGCTCCCTGACGCTGGACTGCCCCGAGAACGGCGGCACGACCCTGGTGTGGCGGGTCCCGCTGGACTGAAACCCCGCGACAGGGCCGGCCCGGCCCGGCGCCGGGCGGCCCGCCCGCGGAGGGCCGGTGCGTGCTGTCCCGGCTGGGGCGCCGTGCGCGTGCTGCCCCGCCCGCGGACGGCCGGTGCACGCTGCCCAGGCAGGGGCCGGCCGGGGCGCCTGCCCGTGGATGACCCCGCCCGCCGTCCCTGGCGCCCCGCCCTGCCCCGCCCCCGTCCCTGGCGCCCCGCCCCGCCCTGCCCCGCCCCCGCCCCCGCCCCCCTGGCGTTCCCACGCCGGGCGCCCCCGCAGGAGCGCCGGGCCGGTGTGTGCCCGGGTGGGGCGGGTAGCAGACGGGCACCCGTGCAATGCCGGCCGACCGGGGCCGTGCGGTCGGCCCGGCGGGCGGGTGGCACCCTTCTCACCGCCCGGTCCGCCGAGTGGTCCCGCAGGGCGGGGTCCGGGAGGGAGGAGGCTCCGGCCGGTCGGCGGCGCGGGGTCCGAGCGGCCCCGTGAGCGGGGTCCTTCGGCCTCTGCTGCCCGCCCCGCGCGCGCGTGAGGCTGGTGGACCGGACCGGGTAGGGAAGGCACGGGAGGTGCCGTGGACGCTCGGCACGTCACCGGGACGCACGCGACGGCGCGCCCCGGCGCACCCGCTGCTCACCGCCTCGCGGCCGGGAACCCGCCGCACTGCGTGACCCGGCTCCAAGCACCCCCGCCTGCGGACCAGTTGAGGAGCAGACCATGAAGGCAGCGGTCGTCACCGACTTCGGCAAGCCCCTGGAGATCCGCGACCTGCCCGTCCCCGAGCCCGGTCCCGGCCAGGTGCTCGTGAAGATGGAGGCCTCCGGGCTCTGCCACACCGACATCCACGCGGCCCACGGCGACTGGCCAATCAAGCCCCGCCCGCCGTTCGTCCCCGGCCACGAGGGCGTCGGCCCCGTCACTGCCGTCGGCGCGGGCGTCAGCGCCGACCTCGTCGGCAGGCGGGTCGCCGTCCCGTGGCTCGGATCCTCCTGCGGCACCTGCCGCTACTGCGTCTCCGGCCGGCAGACCCTGTGCGAGAAGCAGGTCAACTCCGGCTACTCCGTGGACGGTTGCTTCGCCGAGTACGCCGTCGCCGACGCCGGCGGCGTCGTCCCGGTCCCCGACGGCGTGTCGTCGTTCGACGCGGCCCCGCTGACCTGCGCGGGCGTGACCACGTACAAGGCGATCAAGGTCGCCGGGGTGACCCCGGCCGAGCGCGTCGCGGTCTTCGGCGTCGGCGGCCTCGGCCACCTGGCGCTGCAGTACGCGCGGCTGGTCGGCGGCTTCGTCACCGCCGTCGACCTCGAACCCGACAAGCTGGGCCTGGCCCACCGGCTCGGCGCCGACGAGATCGTCAACGCCCGCACCCACGACCCGGTCGAGGAGATCGAGCGGGCCGGCGGCGCGGACGTGGCCGTCGTGCTGGCCGCCGCGCCCACGGCGTTCGAGCAGGCCTACCGGACCCTCAACCGGGGCGGACGCCTGGTCATGGTCGCGCTGCCCGGCGACGACGCGGCGATCAGCGTGCCCGTCTTCGACACCGTCCTCGGCGGCATCTCCGTCATCGGCTCCATCGTGGGCACCCGCCAGGACCTGGCCGAGGTGTTCGCCCTGCACGCCGCCGGACGCACCCAGGTCGTCGCCGAGCCGCGGCGGCTGGAGGAGGTCAACGACTCCTTCGAGGAGGTGCTCGCGGGCCGGGCCGAGGCACGGCTCGTGTTCGAGTTCTGACCCGGCCCCCGGTCCCCCGGCACACCGGGCCACGACGAGAGGCAGCAGATCATGGGAACCGTCACCGTCGGCGCCGTACGGGGGCGGGCGCCCGGCGAGCGCCGTGTCGCCCTCGTCCCCGAGGCCGTCACCCTGCTGCGCCGGGACGGGATCGACGTCCTGGTCGAGACCGGAGCCGGGGCCGGCGCCTGGTTCGCCGACGCCGACTACGCCGAGGCCGGCGCGGCCGTCGTGCCGTCGCAGGAGCTGTACGCCAGGGCGGACGCCGTGCTGTGCGTGGGCCCGCCGGACCCCGGTACCGCCGAGTCGCTGCGCGCCGGGCAGGTCCTGATCGGCCTGCTCGAACCGCTGCGCCGGCCCGCCCTGGTCTCCGCGCTGGCCGCGCGCGGGGTACGCACGGTGAGCCTCGACCTGCTGCCGCGCACCCTCAGCCGCGCCCAGTCCATGGACGCGCTGACCTCCCAGGCGAACGTCGCCGGCTACAAGGCGGCCGTGCTCGCCGCCGACACCTACGGCCGGTTCTTCCCGATGCTGACCACCGCGGCGGGCACCGTGCGCCCGGCGCAGGTCCTCGTCCTCGGCGCCGGAGTGGCCGGACTGCAGGCCATCGCCACCGCCCGCCGCCTCGGCGCCGTCGTCACCGCCTACGACGTCCGCCCCGAGTCGCGGGAGGAGGTCCAGTCGCTGGGCGCCCGGTTCCTGGACGTCGCGGCCCTGCCGACGCGGGAACAGGGCGCGGGGCAGGGTGCCGGACAGGGCGGCTACGCACGCGAGCTGACGGAGTCCGAGCAGCGGGCCCAGCGGGCGGCACTGGACGCGCACATCGCCCGTACGGACATCGTGATCACCACCGCCCAGGTGCCGGGCCGCAAGCCGCCGCTGCTGGTCACGGCCGCCGCGGTGCGGGCCATGAGGTCCGGTTCGGTGGTCGTCGACCTCGCGGCGAGCGAATTCGGCGGCAACGTCGAGCTGTCCGAACCCGACAGGACGACCGTCCTCGACAACGGCGTCACCGTCATCGGCGCCGGACGCCTGCCGTCCGCGATGGCGACCGCCGCGTCCACGGCCTACGCCCGCAACCTCGTCGCGCTGCTGCGCCACCTCGTGCGCGACGGAGAACTGGTCCTCGACCCGGCCGACGAGATCACGGCCGCGCTGACGGGAGGAGCCCCCGCATGAACAACCTCGATCTCCTCACCGCGATCACCGTCTTCGTGCTGAGCGTCCTGGTCGGCGTCGAGGTCATCAGCAAGGTCCCGGCGACCCTGCACACCCCCCTGATGTCCGGCTCGAACGCCGTGCACGGCATCGTCGTCATCGGCGCCATGCTGATCGCCGCGGAGTCGCACACCTGGCCCGGCTACGCGCTCGCCTTCGTGGCGATGGTGTTCGGCGCGATGAACGTCGTCGGCGGATACGCGGTCACCGACCGGATGCTGGAGATGTTCAGGGCCAGGCCCGGTGAGAAGAAGGACGGGTGACCGCCATGGACACCGTCTCCAACGCCGTCCACTACGTCTTCCTGGCCACCGCCGCCTGCTTCGTGCTCGGCCTGCACCTGATGAACCACCCGCGCACCGCCCGCCGCGGCAACACGGTCTCCGCCGGCGCCATGGCCGTCGCGATCGCCGCCACCGTATGGCTGGTCGCCCACCAGGGCACCATCACCCGGACCGGCTGGCTGGTGCTCGCCTCGGGCGGGCTGATCGGCGCCGCGCTCGGCCTGTACGCCGCGCGCGGGGTCAAGATGACCGCCATGCCCCAGCTGGTCAGCCTCTTCAACGCCGTCGGCGGCGGGGCGGCCGCGCTGATCGCGGTCGACGGCCTGCTGCAGGCCGCCGATCCGGCCGCGCTCGGCGCGCGGGTCTCCCTGCCGGGCGCGCTGGACATCGTCATCGGCGCGGTCACCTTCTCCGGCTCGCTCGTCGCGGCCGGCAAGCTGCAGGGCGTGATCCCCGGCGCACCGGTGGTCTTCTCCGGGGCGCGGCTGCTCGACGTGGTGCTGCCGGCCTCCTTCGTGGCCGGCACCGTCCGGCTGGTGCTCGCCCCGGACTCCCGTACCGCCCTGTTCGGGCTCGTCGCCGTCGCGCTGCTGTTCGGCGTGACGATGGTGCTGCCCATCGGCGGCGCCGACATGCCGGTCGTCATCGCCCTGCTGAACGCCTTCACCGGCTCCGCGGTCGCGATGGCCGGCTTCGTGCTCGACGAGACCGCGCTGATCATCGCGGGCATGCTGGTCAGCTCCTCGGGCGGGATCCTCACCAGGCTGATGGCCGACGCCATGAACCGGTCCGTCGCCGGCATCGTCGTCGGCGGCTTCGGCACGGGCGACGGCGCCCCGGCAGCGGCCGGGGGAGCCCCGGCCCAGGTGCGGTCGGTCTCCGCGGACGACGTGGCGATCCAGCTGGCGTACGCGCGCAAGGTCGTCCTCGTCCCCGGCTACGGCCTCGCCGCGGCCCAGGCGCAGCACGAGCTCGGCGACCTCGCCAAGCTGCTCACCGACCACGGCGTCGACGTCAGCTACGCCGTCCACCCGGTCGCTGGCCGCATGCCCGGGCACATGAACGTGCTGCTGGCGGAGGCCGACGTGCCCTACACCCAGCTCAAGGACATGGACGAGGTCAACCCCGAGTTCCCGCAGGCCGACGTCGCCCTCGTGGTCGGCGCCAACGACGTCACCAACCCGATCGCCCGCCGCCCCGGCAACGCGATCTCCGGCATGCCGATCCTCGACGTCGACAAGGCCAGGAGCGTCGTCGTCATCAAGCGCTCCATGGGCCACGGCTACGCCGGTGTCGACAACGAGCTGTACACCGATCCCAGGACCGGCATGTTCTTCACCGACGCCAAGCAGGGGCTGGCCGAACTGAAGGCGGCCGTCGGCGAGTTCGTCGTCTGACCCGCACCGCACGGCGCCCCCGCGGTGACCCGCGGGGGCGCTCGCGCCGTCCGCTCACGTGGGCAGGAAGCCCTCCCGGCTCAGGTGGGCAGGAAGCCCTCCCGGCTCAGGTGGGCAGGAAGCGCTCCCGGAAGACCCGCTCCGGCGCGACGCCCCCGGCGAGCGCCGCAGCCGTCACGCTCTCCACCAGCGGCGGCGGCCCGCACACGTACACGTCCGGTGCCTCGTCCGCCGCGCGCAGCGCCTCGGCGACCCGTTCGGCGGGTGTGCCGGTCACGCCCTGCCGGCCGGGGCCGGGCCGCCACACGCAGATCTCGTGGTCGAAGGCCGCCGACTCGGCCGCCACCTCTTTCAGCAGGTCCTCCCCGAAGACGTCCGCGTCCTCGTTCACGCCGAAGAAGAACCGCACCGGCTGCGGCTCCTGCCACTCCGCCATCTGCCGGGCCATCGACAGCAGCGGAGCGAGCCCCGTGCCGCCGGCCACGAACCAGCGCGGCCTGAGGCCCGTCTCGTGCAGCCCGAAGGCGCCCTGCGGGCCGTGCACGGTCAGCCGGTCGCCGACCCGGGCCCCCTCGCGCAGGTACCCGGAGAACAGCCCGCCCGGCCGCAGCCGCACGAACAGCTCCACGCGGCCGTCCCAGTTGCCGGTGTTGGCCAGCGAGTAGGCCCGCCGCTCCTCCCGGCCGGGCACCTGCACCTCGACGAACTGCCCGGCGTCGAACTGGAATCCGGCGCCCTGCTCCTCGTCCTCCGCCAGCATCAGCTCCAGCCGTACGGTGTCCCGCGCCACCCTCTCCAGCGCGGTGACCGTGCCCTCGCGCTCCGGTATCCCGCCGTACAGGATGCGGGAGTTGTCGTACGGCAGCGCCGCGCTGAACGCCCCGCGCGGGTAGGTGCGGCACAGCAGCACGCCCCCGGCGTCCCGTTCGGCGCCGGGCAGCGCGTCGGCGGCGCAGGCGCCGAGGTCGTAGGCGCCGTCGGTGACGTCCGCCCGGCAGGAGCCGCAGGTGCCCTGGCGGCACGCGGCGGGCAGGGCGGCGCCCCACTCCGCGGCGGCCTCCAGGACGCTCTGCCCGTCGGCGCAGCCGAACTCCAGCCGCTCGCCGTCGGCGGTGGTGAGGGTGACCGTGGCCGTGGACGACGCCGTCATGCCCCGGCCCTCTGCAGCGCCGCCTCGATGTCCGCCTGGGCGTCGCCGATGATGCGCAGCCCGAACCGGTCCACCATCGCGCCCACCAGCGTGGGCGTCAGGAAGCCCGGCAGGGACGGGCCGAGGTGGATGTCGCGCAGGCCCAGCGCGAGCAGGCTCAGCAGCACCGCCACCGCCTTCTGCTCGGTCCAGGACAGGGCGAGCGTGAGCGGCAGGTCGTTCAGACCGCAGTCGAAGGCGTCGGCGAGCGCCGCCGCGATCCGGATGGCGGAGTGGGCGTCGTTGCACTGCCCCAGGTCCAGCAGCCGCGGGATGCCGTCGATCGCGCCGAAGTCGTGCCGGTTGAAGCGGTACTTGGCGCAGCCGAGGGTCAGCACGACCGCGTCGTCGGGCGCGCCGAGCGCGATGTCGCGGTAGTAGTCGCGGCCGACCGTCGGACCGTCGCAGCCGCCGACCAGGAAGAAGTGCTTGATGGCGCCCTTCTGCACCGCGCCGACCACGTCGTCCGCGACGGACAGCAGCGCGTCCCGCCCGAACCCGACCGTGATGAACCGCTCCTCGCCGTCCTCCTTGAAGCCCGGCATCGCCTTCGCGGCCTGCACGACGGCGGAGAAGTCGCCGTCGCCGAGGTGGCGGACGCCCGGCCAGCCGACCGGGCCGGTGGTGAAGATGCGCCGGCGGTAGGCGGGGTAGGGCTCGATGATGCAGTTCGACGTCATCAGGATCGGGCCGGGGAACTTGGCGAACTCGCGCTGCTGGTCCTGCCACGCGCCGCCGTAGTTGCCCACCAGGTGCGGGTAGCGCTTCAGCAGCGGGTAGGCGTGCGCCGGCAGCATCTCGCCGTGCGTGTAGACGTTGATGCCGGTGCCCTCGGTCTGCTCAAGCAGCGCCGCCAGGTCGCGCAGGTCGTGGCCGCTGACCAGGATCGCCTTGCCCGCCACGGGCGTCGTGCGCACCGCGGTCGGCTGCTGGGCGCCGAACGTGCCGGTGTTGGCGGCGTCCAGCAGTTCCATCACCGCCAGGTTGAGGCGGCCCAGGCCGACCGCGCGCTCCAGCAGTTCGTCGGCGTCCGCCGGCTCGCCCGCCAGGTACGCCAGCCCGTCCTCCACCCCGGCGAACACCTGCGCGCTGTGTTTGCCCAGGACGTGCGCGTGGTGGGCGTAGGCGCAGATGCCCTTGAGGGCGTACAGGTGCAGCGAGCGCAGCCCGACGACGTCCGGGCCGACCACGTCCAGGCCGGCGTCCACGCGGAAGTCGGGCGCCTGCTCCAGCAGCCCGGTGAGGTCGCCGGCGGGCTGCCAGCGCGCCGGCCCGTCGAGTTGCTCCGGCTCCAGGCCGTGCTCCCGCGCCGCCTCCTCGTAGCGGCCGCGCACCCGGTCCCGTACGGCCGCCGCCTCCTGCAGCAGGGCGACGAAGCGGGTCGGGTTGAAGTTCACGTTGGTGAGCGTGGTGAACATGGCGTACAGGATGAAGCCCGCCGCCTCGTCGTCCGCGGCGCCCAGCGCGCGGGCCCGGCTCGCGTACTGGGCGATGCCCTTCACCGAGTGGATCAGCAGGTCCTGTACGTCGGAAGTGGCCTCGTCCTTGCCGCAGTTGCCCAGCGGGCCCGCACAGCCGGGGACCTCGCCCGTGCGGTCGGTCTGCTCGCACTGGTAACAGAACATGCGTGAACTCCTTCGGAGAGGTTCGCTCGTTACGATCAGTGACGCTAGATCCCGGTCACGCGCGGATCCTTGATCCAGGTCAAGCCGGCGCCGTGACGCGGATCACCGCCACTCGAGGCGGGCCGCCAGCCGGGGCGCGTCGTGCAGGGTGACGCACCGGCCCCGGACGCTGATCAGCCCGTCCGCGGTCAGCCCCCGCAGGGTGCGCGAGAGCGTCTCGGGGGTGAGGTTGAGCCGGGACGCCACGGTCTGCTTCGCCGCGGGCAGTACGACCTCCCGGCCGCCGTCCTCGCCGCGCGCCTCGTGCAGCAGGAACCCGATCACCCGCTGCTCGCTGGTGCGCAGCGAGTACGACTCCACGTCGCGCACCAGGCGCCGCAGCCGGACCGCCATGTTGGCCAGCATGCGGCGGGCGAAGGACGGGTCGCGGTCCAGCAGGTCCAGCACCGCGCGGCTGGACACCGACAGCAGTTCCGTGTCGACCAGGGCGGTGGCGGTGACCGGGTAGGTGATCCCGTCGAAGACCACCGCCTCGCCGAAGCTCTCCCCGGCCGGGACGATCTCCAGCACCTTCTCCGCGCCGTCGGCCGCGGACACCGTCAGCTGCACCTGGCCGCGCACGACGAAGAAGAAGCCGCGCACCGGGTCGCCCTGGTGGAACAGGATCGTGCCCCGGTCCACCGCGCGGACGTGCGAGCCCGCCGCGATGACAGTGAGCTGCTCCCGCGTCAGTCCCGCGAACAGCGGGATGCGCGGGAGCAGTCCGGGCATCGTGAGGGTGCTGTGGGTCATGTGCCGGAATCCTCCTCGGGAACCATCTCGATCGCGCCGCACGGGCATTCGGCCACGCACAGCCCGCACCCCTTGCAGTAGTCGAGGTCGATCGCGAACCCCTTGCCGGGGCCCAGCTTGGTGATCGCGTTGTCGGGGCAGACCCCGTAGCAGTTGTCGCACTCGAAGCAGTTGCCGCAGGACATGCAGCGCCGCGCCTCGAACAGCGCGGTGGACTCGTCGAGCCCCCGCACCACCTCGTCGAACGTCGAGACGCGGCGGGCCGGTTCGAGCCGCGGCCGGACCGAGGCGGGCGCGTCGGAGTAGTACCAGGTGTTGAGCCGGTCGAAGGACGCCGGGGGGTGCTTGTCGCCCGGCTCGTACTCCTCGCCGCGCAGGTACGCGTCGATGTGCCGCGCCGCCTTCTTCCCGTGCCCCACGGCCACCGTGACCGTCCGCTCGGCGGGCACCATGTCGCCGCCGGCGAAGACGCCCTGATGCCCCGTCATCAAGCCCTCGGCCACCCGCACCATGCCGTGGTCCACGGTCAGCCCGGGCACCGCCTCCAGCAGCGACAGGTCCGACTCCTGGCCCAGCGCCAGCACCACGCTGTCCGCCTCCAGCTCCTCGAACTCGCCCGTGGGCTGCGGGAATCCGGTCTCGTCGAGCCTCATCCTCTCGATGGTGAGGCGGCCGCCGTCGGCGTGCTTGATGGTGGACAGCCACTTCATCCGCACGCCCTCCTCCAGCGCCTCCTCGACCTCCACGTCGTGCGCGGGCATCCGGTCCCGGGTGCGCCGGTAGACCACCACGGCGTCCGTCGCGCCCAGCCGGCGTGCGGTGCGGGCCGCGTCCATGGCCGTGTTGCCGCCGCCGTAGACGGCGACCCTGCGGCCCAGCAGCGGCGGGCCCGCGCCCTCCATGCTGCCCAGCAGCGACACCGCGTCGACGATGCGGGCGCTGTCCCCGGCCGGGATGTAGGCCCGCTTGCCGATGCCCGCGCCCACCGCCAGGAACACCGCGTCGAAGCCGCCGTCGCGCTGCGCGGCCGGCACGTCGTCCACGCGCGTGCCCAGCTCCAGCGTGACGCCCAGCGCGAGGATCCGGCCGGTCTCCGCGTCCAGCACCTCACGCGGCAGCCGGTAGCGCGGAATCCCGTAGCGCATCATGCCGCCGGGCCGCGCCTGCGCCTCCCGGATCGTCACCTCGTGGCCGAGCAGGCGCAGGTGGTAGGCGGCGGACAGCCCGGCCGGCCCGGAGCCGACGACCAGGACGCGCCTGCCGGAGGTCGTGGCGGGCGCGGTGACGGTCCAGCCGCGCCGGATCGCCTCGTCGCCCAGGAACCGCTCCACCGAGTTCATGCCGACCGCGTCGTCGACCTGCACCCGGTTGCAGGCGGTCTCGCACGGGTGGTAGCACACCCGGCCCATCACGGCGGGCAGCGGGTTGTCCCGCATCAGCTGCCGCCACGCGGACTCGTAGTCGCCGCTCTCCGCGTGGTAGAGCCACCGCTGGATGTTCTCCCCGGCCGGGCACGCCTGGTTGCACGGCGGCATCCGGTCGACGTACTCCGGACGTTCGGTGCGCCAGGCGCCGGTGCGGTTGGCCAGGCTGGAGCCCACGTCCAGCGTGATCGCGAACGGCTTCTCCTTCACGACGGCACCTCCTCCTCCGTCAGCAGTCCGAAGCGGGCGATGTTGCGGTCGGCGGCCTGCTGCAGCCGGGCGATGACGTCCGTGCGCGGCTCCGGCTCGAAGAGGTGCGCGTACCGCTTCTGCGGACGCAGGTACTCCTCGACCGGCAGCCGCCGCCGGATCGGGGTGACATCGGTGACCACGCCGTACTCCGCCTCGAACACCGGGAACAGCCCGGTCCGCTCGGCGAGCCGCGCGATGCGGACCGTGTCGTGGGACGGCGTGCCCCAGCCCAGCGGGCAGGGCACCAGCACGTGCAGGTAGCGGGCGCCGCGCATCCCCATCGCCCGGTGCGCCTTGGCCTCCAGGTCGCGCAGTCCGGCGACGGTGGCCGTGGCGACGTAGGGGATCTCGTGCGCCATCGCGATCAGCGGCAGGTTCTTGCCCTGCCCGAACGGGGCGCCGGGGTCCTCGCCCACCGTCTGGGTGGTGGCCGTGCGCGCGGTCGGGGGAGTGGCCCCGGAGCGCTGCACGCCGGTGTTCATGTACGCCTCGTTGTCGTAGCACACGTACAGCACGTCGTCGCCCCGTTCGAACATGCCGGACAGGCAGCCGAGGCCGATGTCGACCGTGCCGCCGTCGCCGCCCTGCCCGACCACCCGGACGTCCGTGCGGCCCTTGGCGCGCAGCGCGGCGGCCACGCCCGCGGCGACGGCGGGCGCGTTGCCGAACAGCGAGTGCAGCCACGGCAGTTGCCAGGACGTCTCCGGGTACGGCGTGGAGAACACCTCCAGGCAGCCGGTCGCGTTGACGGCGATCACCTTGCCGCCGGCCGCCCGCTGGGCCGCGTCCAGCACGTAGCGGGCGCCCAGCGCCTCGCCGCAGCCCTGACAGGCGCGGTGGCCGCAGGTGAGCGCGTTGGACCGGCCCGGGTCGGCCTGGTCGGACTGGGCCTCCGGGCCCAGCAGCCGGTTCCCGGCGGCGAAGCTGCCCACCTGGTAGAACTTGACCTGCGGCGCGGCACTCATCGGTTGCTCCCCACATCGCGCAGGATGTTCTCCGCCGACGGACCCGACCGCCTGGTCCGCGCCATCCGCGTGAGCTCCCGCTCCACCAGTTCGGTGTTCAGGTCGAGGAAGGTCAGCTGCTCCAGCCGCCCGGCGAGCGCGTCGCCGAACAGCCGGTGCAGGGACTCCTTGGTGATCGCGCGCCCGCCGAGCCCGGCGATCACGGTGTGGCCGTCGAGGTGGATCCCGGACAGCGCGGTCCGCACGTTCGCCGACACGATGCCGCCGACACCGACGGCCAGCGCCCGCTCCAGCACGACCACCTGGCGCGCCCGGCCGAGCACGGTCCGCACCGCCTCCAGCGGGAACGGCCGGAACGACGTGATCGCCAGCGCGCCGATCCGCACCCCGCGCTCGCGCATCTCGTCGACGACGTCGCACACGGTGCCGAACGTGGAGCCGAGCACCACCACGATCGTCTCGGCGTCCTCGCAGGCGTAGGGGTGCACCAGCCCGCCGGAGGAGCGGCCGAACACCGCGCGGAACTCCTCGGCGACCCGGGGGATCGCCTCCAGCGCCCGCATCTGCTTGGCGTGCGCCAGATAGCGCACCTCGGTGAAGGCCTCCGGCCCCACCATCGCCCCGATCGACACCGGGTCGTCCGGGTCGAGCACCTGACGCGGCTCGTACGGCGGCAGGAACGCGTCGACCTGCGCCTGCTCCGGCACCTCGATGCGCTCCCAGGCGTGGGTGAGGACGAAGCCGTCCATGCACACCATCACCGGCAGCGACAGCTCCTCGGCCAGCCGGAAGGCCTGCGGGTGCAGGTCGGCGGCCTCCTGGTTGTCGAGGGCGTACAGCTGGATCCAGCCGGAGTCGCGCTGCGACATGGAGTCGCTGTGGTCGTTCCAGATGTTGATGGGCGCCCCGATGGCCCGGTTCGCCACGGTCATCACGATCGGCAGGCCGAGACCGGAGGCGTTGTAGAGGGCCTCCACCATGTACAGCAGGCCCTGGCCGGCGGTGGCCGTGTAGGCGCGGGCGCCGGCCGCGGACGCCCCGATGCACATGGACATCGCGGCGAACTCGGACTCGACGTTGACGTACTCGCACGGCTTCAGCGCACCGGACTTCACCAGGCGGCTGAGCTCCTCCACGATGTGGGTCTGCGGCGAGATGGGATAGGCGGCGATCACCTCGGGACGGCAGTACGCCACGGTCTCCGCCACCGCGCGCGAGCCCTCAGTCTGCTTGAGCACGGACGAACTCCTCACGCTCGGCGCGGACATGGTCGAACGCCTCCCGGGCCGCGGCGGCGTTGGCCGCGCCCAGCTCTGCGGGGAAACGCTCCTGGACCGCCGCGGTCAGCGAGTCGATCCGCACGCATCCGGTGAGCGCGGCCAGACCGCCCAGCAGCACGGCGTTCGGCACCGGACGCCCGAAGTGCCGCAGCGCGAGCGCGGTGGCCGGCACGGTCAGGGCGACGGCGTGCGGCACGGTGGCGGCGAGACCGGCGAGCCCCGGCTCATCGACGCGGCCGGGCGAGTTGATCAGCACGGCTCCGTCCGGCCGCAGCCCGTCGAAGACGTTCACCTGGTGCAGCAGCGTGGCGTCCTGGATCACCAGGGCGTCCGGTCGGGTCACCGGTTCGCGTACCCGGATGGGGACGTCGTCGATGCGGCAGAACGCCATCACCGGCGCGCCCGTGCGCTCCGAGCCGAAGCTGGGGAACGCCTGCGCGTGACGGCCCTCCAGAAACGCCGCCACCGACAACAACTCCGCGGCCGTGACGGCGCCCTGGCCGCCGCGGCCGTGGATGCGTACCTGGAACACGGCACCTCCTCCGGAGCCCTGGTCCCTCCAGTGGTAACTCCGGGGCGGGCGGCTCCCGCAGGGGCCGAACGTCCCCGCCGCGGGGCCCATGCTCCTTTCAGTCGTGTCCCACGCGTGTCCCACTCGTGTCTCACTCGTGCGGGACGATCGCGACCGGGCACCGGACGTGGTGCATCATCGCGTGGGCGACCGGGCCGGTGTGCGTGCCGAACCGGCCCGGACGGGCCTTCCGGCCGACCACCAGCAGCCCGGCGTCCGCCGCCGCGTGCAGCAGCTCCTGCGCGGGATGCCCGATGCGCACCACCTCGCTGACCTGGACCGCCGGGAACTTCTCACGCCACGGCCGCACCAGCGCGGTCAGCGCCTGCTCGGCCTCGGTCCGGGCCGCGTCGGCGGCCTGGACGTCCGCCGGGCCCGGCAGGCGCGGCGGCTGCCAGGTGTGGACCACCCGCAGCGGAGCGGTGCGCAGGGTCGCGCTCTCGAAGGCGAACCTCAGCACCTCCTCGCACGGGTGCGCGGTGTCCACACCGACCACGACCTCGCGGTACGGCTCGCGCTCGGACGGCCGGCCCCCGGCGTCCGGGACGTGCTCGTCCGCCGCGGTCCGCTCGGCGCGCACCAGCACCACGGGCCGCCGCACGTGGGCCACCGTCGCGAGCGCCACGGATCCGGCCATGAAACCGCCGAAACCGCTGAACGCGCGGCTGCCCAGGACGAGCAGTTCGGCCCCGTCACCCGCCGAGACCAGTGCCTCCGCGGCGGGCCGCGCGATCTGCTCGCCGCTCAGGTACACCTGCGGGTACTGCTCGTTGAGCCGGTCCAGCGCGGCACGCAGGATCCGACCCGCCCAGTAGCGCGGCGCTTCCAGCTCCGGCAGCTCCGACACGTCCGGGGGCAGGCCCTCGTAGGCGTGCACCAGTCGCAGCGGCAGTCCGCGGCGCAGCGCCTCCCGGGCCGCCCAGTCGGCGGCGGCGAGGCTCTCGCGGGAACCGTCGAGTCCTACGACAACGGGGCGAACCACAGTCAACACCTCCCCGGGTCGGTGCCCGCGCGGTCCGCTCCGGCACGGGCCCTCCGCTACCAGCATCCGGGGGCGGCCGATGGCCCGGGCAGGGGCTGCGCGGCCTCCCGGCAAGGGCCGAACGGCCCTTTCGCCCCAGCTCAGACCGTCCTCGGAGCAGGACACCGACCACCTCACCACGCGCCGGCCCGACGCACCCCGGGCCCTGTGTCCGACCGCCGTTCCCGGGCCCTGTGTCCGACCGCCGTTCCCGGGCCCCGTGCCCGACCGCCGTCCCGGGCCCCGCGCCCCGAGCGCCGGGCGGCACCGACCCGCCCCGACCGCGCTCACCGGTCACCGGGGCCGGCAGCCGACTCGTCCCGCTCGCGCCCACCGGCCTCCGGTGTTGAGCGGCAGTCGGCCTGTCCCGGCTCTCGCCACCGGCCTCCGGGGCCGAGTGGCGGTCGGCCTGTCCCGCTCGCGCTCACCGGTCTCCCAGGCCGAGAGGGAGCAGGCTCGTCCCGGCCGTGGCCACCGGCCTCGGGCCGAGTGGCACTCGGCCCGTCCCGCTCGCGTTCACCGGCCTCCGGCGTCGAGTGGCAGTCGGCCCGTCCCGACCGAGCTCACCGGTCCCCGGGGCCGAATGGCGGTCGGCTCGTCCCGGTCGCTGCCACCGGTCCCCGTCAAGGCGCTCGCCCGCGTCCGCCCGT
Source organism: Streptomyces sp. NPDC020490 (assembly GCF_044335305.1). Taxonomy (NCBI): domain Bacteria; kingdom Bacillati; phylum Actinomycetota; class Actinomycetes; order Kitasatosporales; family Streptomycetaceae; genus Streptomyces; species Streptomyces sp. NPDC020490. The sequence goes on from NZ_JBIRUY010000027.1 coordinate 87,147, forward strand.
CCCAGCTGATCCCCGACATCCCGCGCAACGCCGAGCCGTGCACCGGCCTGTCGATGGGCGAGCACGCGGCCGTCACCGCCGGCGCCTGGGGCATCACCCGCGAGGCGCAGGACGAACTGGCGGCGGCCAGCCACCAGAAGCTCGCGGCGGGGTACGCACGCGGCTTCTCGGGCCGAGTGGCAGCTGCCCCGTCCCGGTCGCGGCCACCGGTTCCCGGGGGCCGAGTGGCGGCCCGTCCGTCCCGGGGCGGCGGCCCGTCCGTCCCGGCCGTGGCCACCGGTCCCGGCACACCGGGCCCTACGGCGTGCGGCCGGGGCCGTTCGGCCCAACGTGGTACGCCCCGCGGCGCGCATAGCGTCCGGCCTCATGGAGAACGACAAGATCGCGCACCCACCGCAGGGCCGCGGTGCCGAAGGCTGGCCGCTGGCCGCCCGCCGGCTGCTGACCCGCCGGGAGGTCTCGGCCGACGGACGAGCGGTGTTCGGGGAGGGCGACTCCGCATGGGAGGGCTTCTACCGCGACCGCTGGGCGCACGACAAGGTGGTGCGCTCCACCCACGGCGTCAACTGCACCGGCTCCTGTTCGTGGATGGTGTACGTCAAGGACGGCATCATCACCTGGGAGCACCAGGCCACCGACTACCCGTCGATCGGCACCGACTGCCCCGAGTACGAGCCGCGCGGCTGCCCGCGAGGGGCGTCCTTCTCCTGGTACACCTACTCGCCCAGCCGGGTGCGCTACCCCTATGTCCGGGGCGCGCTGCTGAAGCTGTGGCGGGAGGCCCGGCGCCGCCTCGGCGACCCCGTGGCCGCCTGGGCCGAGATCACCTCCGACCCGGCCAAGGCGCGCCTCTACAAGAAGGCCCGCGGCAAGGGCGGCCTGGTCCGCGCCGACTGGGACGAGGTCGCCGAGCTGGTCGCCGCCGCACATGTGCACACCATCAAGACCTACGGCCCCGACCGGGTCGCCGGCTTCTCCCCGATCCCGGCGATGTCGATGGCGTCCTTCGCCGCCGGGGCCCGCTTCATGTCGCTGATCGGCGCCACGCTGCTGTCGTTCTACGACTGGTACGCCGACCTGCCGGTCGCCTCCCCGCAGGTCTTCGGCGACCAGACCGACGTGCCCGAGGCGGCCGACTGGTGGAACGCCGGCTACCTGGTGATGTGGGGCTCCAACATCCCCGTCACCCGCACGCCCGACGCGCACTTCCTCACCGAGACCCGCTACAACGGCACCAAGGTCGTCGCCGTCAGCCCCGACTACGCCGACAACGTCAAGCACGCCGACGAGTGGCTCGCCCCGCACCCGGGCACCGACGGCGCGCTGGCCATGGCGATGGGCCACGTGATCCTCCGCGAGTTCCTGGTCGACCGCGAAGTGCCTTATTTCCAGCAGTATTTGAGGACTTTCACGGACGCGCCGTTCCTGGTGACGCTGCGCGAGCACGGCACGCACGGGCTGGTCCCCGACGGCTTCCTCACCGCGGCCGACCTCGGGCGCGGCGACGAGGAACACGCCGAGTTCAAGACCGTCCTCCTGGACCGGGCCACCGGCGATCCGGTGGTCCCCGGCGGCTCGCTCGGCTTCCGGTGGGGGGAAGCCGGGCGGGGCCGCTGGAACCTCGACCTCGGGGACGTGGTCCCCGAACTGTCGCTGCTGGAGCGGGCCGAGGACACGGTGGAGATCGCGCTGCCCCGCTTCGACGAGGGCGCCACCGAGGGCGGCTCGACGATGGTCCGCGGCGTCCCGGTCCGCAGGATCGGCGGCCGCCTGGTCACCACCGTCTTCGACCTGATGCTCGCCCAGTACGGCGTGCACCGCCCCGGACTGCCCGGCAGCTGGCCCGAGTCGTACGACGACGCCGACCAGCCCTACACCCCCGCCTGGCAGGAGACCATCACCTCCGTGCCGGCCGCGCAGGCCGCCCGCATCGCCCGCGAGTTCGCCCGCAACGCCGAGCGCACCCAGGGCCGTTCGATGATCGCGATGGGCGCGGGCACGAACCACTGGTTCCACTCCGACACCATCTACCGCGCCTTCCTGGCGCTGACGACCATGACCGGCTGCCAGGGCGTCAACGGCGGCGGCTGGGCGCACTACGTCGGACAGGAGAAGGTCCGCCCGGTCACCGGACTGCAGCACCTGGCCTTCGCCTTCGACTGGCAGCGGCCCACCCGGCACATGGCGGGCACCTCGTACTGGTACCTCAACACCGACCAGTGGCGCTACGAGGCCTTCGGACCCGACGAACTGGCCTCCCCGCTGGGCGAGGGCCGCTTCAAGGGCAAGGCGTTCGCCGACTCCCTCGCGCAGGCGGTACGGCTCGGCTGGACGCCCGGCCACCCCGGCTTCGACCGCAACCCGCTCGACCTGACGGACGAGGCCGCCGCGCGCGGCCGCCCGGTCGCCGAGCACATCGTCGACGAACTGAAGGCGAACCGGCTGAAGTTCGCCGTCGAGGACCCCGACGACCCGGCCAACTTCCCCCGCGTGCTGACCGTGTGGCGGGCCAACCTGCTCGGCTCCTCCGGCAAGGGCAACGAGTACTTCCTGCGCCACCTGCTGGGCACCGACAGCGCCGTGCGCAGCGCGGAGACACCGCCCGAGGCGCGGCCGGCGGACGTCGTCTGGCACGACGAGGCGCCCGAGGGCAAGCTCGACCTGATGGTCGCCATGGACTTCCGGATGACCTCCACCGGCCTGCTCGCCGACGTCGTCCTGCCGGCCGCCACCTGGTACGAGAAGGACGACCTGTCCAGCACGGACATGCACCCCTTCGTGCACGCCTTCACCCCGGCCATCGCCCCGCCGTGGCAGGCCCGCACCGACTACGACACGTTCCTGACCATCGCCGACCGCTTCAGCGAACTGGCCCGCGAGCACCTCGGCACCCGCACCGACGTCCTCGCCGTGCCGCTGCTGCACGACACCCCGGACGAACTCGCCCAGCCCGGCGGCGTGGTGAAGGACTGGAGGGCGGGCGAGTGCGAGCCGATTCCCGGCCGGACCATGCCGAAGCTCGTCACCATCGAACGCGACTACGCGGCCGTCGCCGACAAGATGCGCGCCGTGGGCCCGCTCCTGGACACCCTCGGCACCACCACCAAGGGCGTCACCGTCCACCCCGACCGGGAGATCGAGGAACTGCGGCACCGCAACGGCACGGCCCGCGACGGAGCGGCCGCCGGACGCCCGTCACTGGCGACCGCCTCCGACATGTGCGAGGCGATCCTCGCCCTGTCCGGCACCACCAACGGCCGGCTGGCCACGGAGGGATTCAAGGAGCTGCAGCGGCAGACCGGCAGCGAGGGGCTCGTCGAACTCGCCGCCGAGCGCGAGGCGGAGCGCATCACCTTCAGCGACACCCGCACCCAGCCCCGCTCGGTGATCACGTCGTACGAGTGGTCCGGCAGCGAGACCGGCGGCCGCCGCTACTCCCCGTTCGTCATCAACACCGAGCACAGGAAGCCCTGGCACACCCTCACCGGCCGTCAGCACTTCTTCGTCCAGCACGACTGGATCGCCGAACTCGGCGAGCAGCTCCCCGTCTACCGGCCGCCGTTGAACACACCCCGGCACTACGGCGACGAGCGTCTGGGCGACGGCCGGGCGGAGGTCACGGTCCGCTACCTGACCCCGCACTCCAAGTGGTCCATCCACTCGAACTACCAGGACAACAAGTACATGCTCGACCTGTCCCGCGGCGGCCCGACGATCTGGATGTCCGGCGCCGACGCCGAGAAGATCGGCGTCAAGGACAACGACTGGATCGAGGCGTACAACCGCAACGGCGTCGTCGCCGCCCGGGCCGTGGTCACCCACCGGATGCCCGAGGGCACCGTGTACATGTACCACGCCCAGGACCGCAACGTGAACGTGCCGAAGACCGAGGTCACCGGCAGGCGCGGCGGCATCCACAACTCCCTGACCCGGCTGCTGCTCAAGCCCACCCACCTCGCGGGCGGCTACGCCCAGCTCACCTACGCCTTCAACTACTACGGCCCGACCGGCAACCAGCGCGACGAGGTCACCGTCATCCGCCGTCGCAGCCAGCAAGTGGAGTACTGACATGCGCGTCATGGCCCAGATGGCGATGGTGATGAACCTCGACAAGTGCATCGGCTGCCACACCTGCTCGGTCACCTGCAAGCAGACGTGGACCAACCGCACCGGCGTCGAGTACGCCTGGTTCAACAACGTCGAGACCAAGCCCGGCGTCGGCTACCCCCGCCGCTACGAGGACCAGGAGCAGTGGAAGGGCGGCTGGATGCTCGACAAGCGCGGGCGGCTCGTCCTGCGCTCCGGCGGCCGCGTCAAGCGCCTGCTGTCGCTGTTCTCCAACCCGGACCTGCCCGCCATCGAGGACTACTACGAACCGGTCACCTACGACTACGACAACCTCGTCAACGCCCCCGCCGGCCAGGACATCCCGGTCGCCCGCCCCCGCTCCGTCCTCACCGGCCGGCCCACCGCCATCACCTGGGGCGCCAACTGGGAGGACGGCCTCGGCGGCGCGCCCGAGAACGCCGGCGGCGACCCCAACCTGACGGGGGAGTGGGCCGAGAAGGTGAAGTTCGAGTTCGAGCAGACCTTCCTCTTCCACCTGCCCCGCCTGTGCGAGCACTGCCTCAACCCGGCCTGCGTGTCGGCCTGCCCGTCGGGCGCGATGTACAAGCGCGTCGAGGACGGCATCGTCCTCGTCGACCAGGACAAGTGCCGCGGCTGGCGGATGTGCGTGACGGCGTGCCCGTACAAGAAGGTCTACGTCAACCACGCCACCGGCAAGGCCGAGAAGTGCACCTTCTGCTTCCCGCGCATCGAGGCCGGCCAGCCCACCGTCTGCTCCGAGACCTGCGTCGGCCGGCTGCGCTACCTCGGCCTGCTCCTCTACGACGCCGACCGCGTCGGCGAGGCCGCCGCCACCCCCGACGAGCAGGACCTGCTGGACGCCCAGCGCGGCGTCTTCCTCGACCCGCACGACCCCGAGGTCGCCGCGGCGGCACGGGCGGCCGGCATCCCCGAGGACTGGCTGGCGGCCGCCCGCCGCTCCCCGGTGTACGACCTGGTCTCCCGCTACAAGGTGGCCCTGCCCCTGCACCCGGAGTACCGCACGCTGCCCATGGTCTGGTACGTCCCGCCGCTCTCCCCCGTCCTCGACGCGGTCACCGCGGCGGGCGGCGACCAGGACGACCCCGACCACGTCTTCGCCGCCGTCACCCGGCTGCGCATCCCGCTGGACTACCTGGCGAGCCTGTTCACCGCCGGAGACACCGACGTGGTGGCCGGCGTACTGATGAAGCTCACCGCCCTGCGCTCCTACATGCGGGAGGTGACGCTCGGCGAGACCGGCGACGAGGACGCCCTGAAGGCCGTGGGGCTCACCGCCCGCGAGGCGCGGGACCTGCACCGGCTGCTCGCCGTCGCCAAGTACGAGGACCGCTACGTCGTCCCCGCCGCGCACAAGGAGGACGCCGCCGCCCTCACCGCGATGGAGAACCGCTGCCCGGTCGAGTCCTCCGGTGAGCCCTCGGAACGCCGGGTGATGCTCGGCATCCCCACCCTGCGCCGTACCCGGACGGGAGAGTCCGCATGAGCCCGCTGTCGGCCACCGTGCCCGCGATCGTCCGCACCCGTATCCGGGCCGCCGTGCGCCGCCGGCCCGCGCCCGACCCGGTCGCGCCCGAGGACCGCGGTCTGGTGCTGCGGCTGATGTCCCTGATGCTGCAGTACCCGGACGCCGAACTCGTCGCCGCGCGGCCCGCCGTGGCCGCCTCCGTCGCGGCCCTGCCGGCCTCTCCGACCGCCGCCGAACTGGCCGCCTTCGCCGACTGGTTCACCGGTCAGGAGCCCGACGCGCTGGAGCGGCACTACGTCGAGACGTTCGACCTGCGCCGCAGGAGCAGCCTGTACCTGACCTACTACCTGCACGGCGACACCCGCCGCCGCGGCATGGCGCTGCTGGCCCTGGCCCAGCGCTACAAGGCGGCCGGCTGGGACACCGACGGCGGGGAACTGCCCGACCACCTCCCGGTCGTCCTGGAGTTCGCCGCGCTCACCGGCCCGGGCCCGGGCGAGGCCCCGCTGCGCCAGCACCGGCGCGGGCTCCAGCTCATCCACCGGGCGCTGGGCGACGCGGACTCGCCCTACCGGCACGTCCTCGCCGCGCTGCTCACCCTGCTGCCGCCGCCCACCGAGGCCGACGAGAAGGCGGTCGCGGAACTGGCCGCGCAGGGACCCCCGAACGAGGACGTCGGCCTCGACCCGTACGGCGAGCTGTTCGCCCCGCCCGGCACCTTCGTCCCGCCCGCCCCCGCCCCGCCGACGACCGTGGAAGGTCACCGATGAACGTCTCCGGCACCGATCTGCTCCTCTGGGTCGCCTTCCCCTACATCTGCCTGGCGGTGTTCGTCGCCGGACACATCTGGCGCTACCGGCACGACCAGTTCGGCTGGACCTCGCACACCAGCCAGCTCCTCGAACACCGCTGGCTGCGTTTCGGCAGCCCGCTGTTCCACCTCGGCGCCTTCATGGTGATCGCCGGACACGTGATGGGGCTCGCGGTGCCGGCCTCCTGGACCGAGGCGGCCGGCATGTCCGAGCACGCCTACCACACCACCGCCGTGGTGGGCGGCTCCGTCGCGGGCGTCGCCATGGTCACCGGCCTCGGCATGCTGTGCGCCCGCCGGCTGCTGACCCGCCGCATCCGGATCACCACCGACCGCAGCGACAAGGTCCTCTTCCCGCTGCTCGCCGCGGCCGTGGTCCTCGGCATCACCGCCACCGCCACCCACAACGTCTTCGGCGGCGGCTACGACTACCGGGAGACCGTCTCCGTCTGGTTCCGCGGCCTGTTCACCCTCCAGCCGCAGCCCGACGCGATCTCCGGCGCCCCGCTGCTGTTCCAACTGCACGCGCTCACCGCCTGCCTGCTCTTCGCGGCCTGGCCGTTCACCCGGCTCGTCCACGTCTGGAGCGTGCCGCTCGGCTACCTGACGCGCCCCTACCTGGTCTACCGCCGCCGCTCCGGCACGACGACCCCGCTCGCACCGCCCACCCGCGCCCCCGAAGAGGTGCGCTGACCGCCGCCGGGCACGAGGCCGTACGGCCGCGGGCAGCCGCCCGCGCGGCACCTCGCGCGGCACGCCGCGTCACAGCCGGAGCGTGAACCAGGTCGTCTTGCCCTCGTCGGTGGGCCGTACCCCCCAGCTGTGGGCCAGCGCCCGCACCAGGAGCAGGCCCCGGCCCGACTCCTCGTCCTCACCGGCGAGGCGCGGCTGGGGCAGGTGCGGGCTGCGGTCGCTGACCTCGACGGTCAGGTCGGTGGCCGTGCGGCGCAGGTGCAGGCCGATGGGCCCCTCCGCGTGCCGCACGGCGTTGGTCAGCGTCTCCGACAGCAGCAGGAGCGCCTCGTCGGCGGCTTTGGCGCAGTCCCACGAGGTGAGCGCCTTGTGGAGGAACTCCCGCGCCTCCGGCACGGAGGACGGCAGGGCCGGCAGGTCGGTCGTCAGGGCGGCCAGGGGCGCGGCCGGCAGCCTGGCCAGCAGGAGCGTCACGTCGTCGTTGTGGCTCTCCGCGTCGGGCAGCAGACTCGCCAGCACATGGTCGGCCGCGCTCTCCAGGCACGGCGTGCCGCCGGTGAAGTAGTCGTCCAGGACGACGGTGAGTTCACCGACCCGGACCTCTATGTCGCTGCCCGGCGTCTCGATCAGGCCGTCGGTGTACAGCACGAGCGTCGCGCCCGGCGGTATCGCCGTGCAGGACTGCTGGAACAGCACGCCGCCCACGCCCAGCGGCGCGTTGACCGGGGCCAGCAGGCCGCGGACCGTCTCGTCGGCGCCCGCGACGAGCACCGGCAGGTGCCCGGCCGAGCAGACCGTCACCGTCCCGGCGTCCGGGGCGATGACCAGGTAGCAGCAGGTGACGAGCTGGTCCGGCACGTCCAGGTCGGCCACGCAGGTGTCCAGGGCCTGCATCAGCTGCCTGGGCTGCATGCCGGTCTTGGCGAGCGCGTGCGCCGCCGAACGCAGCTGCCCCATCACGGCGGCGGCCTCCAGCCCGCGGCCCATGACGTCGCCGATCAGCACCCCGACCCGGTCGGCGCCCAGCGGCACCAGGTCGAACCAGTCGCCGCCCACGCCGGCGCCCTGGGTGGCGGGCCGGTAGCGGCTGGCGGTGGCCAGGCCCGGCAGGGCGGGAGGGGTGCCCATCAGACTGCGCTGCAGGGTGAGGGCGATGTGCCGCTGCTGCTCGTACAGGGCGGTGAGTTCGGCCTCCGCCTGCTTGCGGTCGCTGATGTCCCGCACTATGGCACACGCCCCGACCACGGTGCCGCCGGCGTCCCGGGTCGGCCACAGGGTGACGTCGACGTCGAGCAGGGCTCCGGTGCTGGTGACCCGCAGCGTCTCGAAGTGCTCGACCTTCTCGCCCTGCCGCAGCCGCTCCAGCAGTACGAAGACCTCTTCCGTCAGCTCGGCCGGGGCGAGCATGGACACGTGGCGGCCGATGGCCTCCTCGGCGGTGTAGCCGTACAGGTTCTGCGCGGCCGCGTTCCAGTAGGTGATGTACCCGTCGAGGGTCTTGGCGAGGATCGCGTCCTGCGACGACTCCACCAGCGCCGCGAGTTCGTTGATGCGCGCCTCGGCGGCCTTGCGGTCGCTGACGTCGCGCACGGCCGCGGACACCAGCAGCCCCTCCGCGGTCTCCAGCGGGCTGAGGCTGATCTCGACCGGGAACTCGGTGCCGTCCCTGCGCAGCCCGTGCAGATCCAGGCCGGCCCCCATGGGCCGCACCTGACGGTTGGCGGCGTAACCGCCGCGGTGGAAGGTGTGCTGGGCGCGGAAGCGCTGCGGGATCAGCAACTCGACCGGACGGCCGAGCAGTTCACCGCGCGGATAGCCGAAGAGGGCCTCGGTCTGGGCGTTGACGAGCCGGATGGTCCCGGTGTCGTCGACGATCACCATGGCGTCCGGCGCCGCCTCCAGCAGCCCCCGGAACCTTTCTTCGGCCCCCCGAGGCATGTCCTCACGGACCTCGTGGACCTCGTGGACCTCGCTGACCTCGTGCACCTGACGTGCTTCGCGGAGCCCCGCGCCGCACGGGCAGCGCCGCAGCCCGTCCGCTGCCGAGTCCTGCTCCGCTTCGACGAAGTCGGCCACCTCCGTCTCACCTCCACCCCTCCGATGATCAGGACAGCTCAGCGCCTCCCTGCCACGGACACGCCGGAATGTCGCCTACTGTCCGTATGCTGTCCTGTCCTGTGCGTGAGGGTTTCGCGGTCGCTCGGTAACCATTCGGCGGTCGCTCCGCCGACGGTTGCACCGCAGTCCGCGGGAAGTGTCCACGGGATCCCCGGTCGGGGCCACTCGGCCCATGCCCGGCGCGTCCCCGTGGCCCAGCCTGAAGACGGGCGCTCACGCGCACCGCGCCACCCCGCGTCCGAGCCACGCCGGAGGACACCATGTACGGCACCCCGCACACCGTGAGCGATGTGATGACCCGCACCGTCGTCGCCGTGACGGACGGTGCCCCCTTCAAGGAGATCGTCCGGGCGATGCGCCGCTGGCAGGTCAGCGCCCTTCCCGTACTGGACGACGCCCACCGTGTGGTGGGCGTCGTCTCCGAGGCCGACCTGTTGCCCAAGGAGGAGTTCCGGGACGACGACCCCGACGTCTACACCCGGCTGCGCCGCTCGCCCGACCTGGCCAAGGCCGCCGCCCGGACCGCCGGGGAGCTGATGACGGCGCCGGCCGTCACCGCCCGGACCGGCGACACGCTGGCGCAGGCGGCCCGGGCCATGGCGCGGGGCGGCGTCAAACGACTGCCGGTCGTGGACGAGTCGGGTGTGCTGCAGGGCGTCGTCAGCCGTTCCGACCTGCTCGGCGTGTTCCTGCGGACCGACGAGGACATCGCCCAGGAGGTGCGCCACGAGGTCGTCGCCGCGCTCTTCCCCGACCAGGCGGAGCGGGTACGGGTACGGGTGCGCGAGGGCGTCGTGCGGCTGACCGGACGGGTCCGCGACACCACGCTGGTGCCCGTCGCCGTGCGTCTGGCCCGGGCCGTGGAGGGCGTGGTGGACGTCGACTGCGCGCTGCTGGGCCCGCCCCGCCGGGTGGACCTCGACCCCGACCTCCCCGACGCCCCCGACACCCCCGGCGAGCAACCCGCACGGCCCGCCTGACCGCCTGGTCCGCGGACCGCTCGCCGGTACCGTTCGGTCCGTGTGCCGGGCCGGGCGGGTCATGAGGCGTGCCCCAACGTCCCGGCGATCGCCCCGGTCGGCCCCTGACCCTCGGGCGGCCGGACGTGAGACGTTGCAAGCGGGGGAACGGAACCTGACGCGGCACGCGCGAAGGGGTGTCTCCCATGAAGAAGGCGCGTCCTACCCGGTCGGTGAAAGTACGGTTCTGGCGCTGGCGGCGGAACCCGCTGCGGCGCCACAGTGACCGCGTGGAGTCCTGGATCGTCCTGGCCGCCTGGCTCCTCGCCCTGCTCGCGGCCCTGTGCACCGGGCTCGCGGTCGGCGGGTGGGTGACGGACGGCCTGGCGGCGCGACGGGCGAACGCCCACCCCGTGTCGGCGGTCCTCACCGACGACGTCCCCAGCGCCCCGGCCATGACCGGGTACGGCTCCGACGGGACCGTGTGGGCGAAGGTGCGCTGGACGGGCGCCGACGGCGCCACCCGCACGGACCGCGTCAAGGTCGACCCCGGCGAACCGGCGGGCACCCGGGTCACCGTCTGGCTCGACCGCACGGGCACCCCGGTCACGCAGCCCCCGAGTGCGACGGAGGCCCGGGTGCAGGCCGCGCTGCTGGGCGTGCCGGCGAGCCTGGGCGCCGGAGCCCTCGTGCTCGGCGGCGGGCGGCTGGCGCGCGGCCGGCTGGACCGGCGGCGGTACGAGGAGTGGGCCGCGGAATGGGAGCGGATCGGCCCCCAGTGGAGGAAGCGCATGCTCGGCTGACCGGGTTGACCGGGTTGACCGGGTTGACCGGGCTGACCGGGCCGACAGGGCCGACCGGGTCCCGTACTGGGCCGGACGGCCCACGCGTCCGCCGGGCCGCGGTAGGAGCCTGGGAGGGAGCGGACGACGAAAACCACGAAGAAGATGACGAAAACCACGAAGACGACGAAGAGGAGGGAGACATGAGCAGCATGATCGAGCGGCTGCCCGGCTGGTCCACGCTCCCCGACCCGTTCGGCTGGGTCGAGGCGCCGGGCACGCACGGCATTCGCATCGAGGAACAGATGAAGGACGGGGCGTACGTGCTGCGGGCGGAGCTGCCGGGCATCGACCCCGCCGAGGAAGTCGAGATCACCGTCGCCGAGGACGTTCTGACGCTGCGGGCCGAGCGGAGCGAGGAGAAGACCGAGAAGCACCACTCGGAGTTCCGCTACGGCACCTTCACCCGGTCCGTCCGGCTGCCGGCCGGCGCCAGGGGCGACGAGGCGACCGCGGAGTACAAGGACGGTGTGCTGACCGTCACGGTGCCGGTGCCCGAGAAGGCGGCGGACACCAAGACCATCCCCGTGCGGCACGTCTGAGCGCTGTCCCGCGCTGAGCCGCACCTGGTGCGCGGCCGGTGGACCCACCGGCCGCGCACCCGCGTCCGCGGTCACTGGAAGACCGCGTGGACCTCGCTCTCCGTGGCGGTGTGCGAGACGATGAGGAGTTCGTCGCCCTCCCGCAGCCGCAGATCCGGTGCGGGCGCCAGCGGCTCGCCGCCGCGCACGACGGCGGTGACGACGATGCCCGGCGGGACGGCGAGCTCTCCCAGCGTGCGGCCGGCCGCACGGGAGTGCGTGGTGATGGTCGTCTCGATCACGTCGACGCCCGCCTTGCTCAGGCGCAGCAGGGCGACGGTGTCGGTGGCGCTGGTCGCCTCCTCGATCAGGGAGATGAGGGGCGCGGCGGCCGGGACGGCGGTGTCGACGCCCCAGTGCGGGGTGAACATCCAGGCGTTGTCCTCGTCGTTCACCCGGGCGAGCACCCGGGCGACTTTGAACTGGCGTTTCGCCAGGAGGCTGATGACCAGGTTGTCCTCGTCCTCGCCGGTCGTGGCCACCAGCAGGTCGGCGGCGCCCGCACCGGCGTCCTCCAGGACGCCCGGCTCGCAGGCGTCCCCCCAGTAGAGCTCGGCGGGCACGTGCCCGCCGAGCTCGGCGACGCGTTCGTCGTCCCGGTCGATCAGCGTGACGCGGTTCTGCGCGGCGCCCAGCACCTGGGCGATCTGGGTGCCGAGGCGGCCCGCCCCGGCGACGATGACGTTCATGTGCCCAGCTCCTTGTCCAGGAAGCCGCGCAGCCGGCCCAGGGCGTCGGCGGCGACGGCGAACGTGACGAGATCGTCGGCCTCGGCCGGGGTGTGGTGCGTCGGCAGGAACGACCGGCCGCCGCGGGTCACCTCCACGACCCGGATCTCGCCGTCGACCTCCAGCTCGCCCAGGTGCCGGCCGGTGAGATAGGCGGGCAGCCGGGAGCGCAGCAGCAGTGTCTCGCCGTTGCCGAAGTCGAGTTCCGGGGTGAGGTGGCGGTGCAGCAGCATCTGGTGCAGCTGGTGCACGGTCCAGCGCACGCTCGCGATCGTCGGGATGCCCAGGTCGCGGTAGATGTCGGCGCGCCGGGGGTCGTAGATGCGGGCCAGCACGATCGGCACCCGGTAGGTCTCCTTCGCGGTGCGGGCGCTGACGATGTTGGTGTTGTCGCCGGAGGTCACGGCCACGAACGCGTCGGCCAGCTCGATGCCGGCCGCCTCCAGCACGGTGCGGCTGAAGCCGTTGCCGGGCAGGAACTGACCGGAGAACCCGGCGGGCAGATGACGTCGCGTCTTCGGCTCGCGGTCGATCACCCGTACGTCGTGGCCCTCGTTGACCAGCTGGGCGGCGAGCGCGGAACCGACCCGGCCGCACCCCACCACGATGACCCTCATGGCGTCTCCTCCTTCTCGTTCCCGGCGGCTTTCTCGGCGGGCTTCCCGGCGGCCTTCCCGGCGGGGGCGGGGGTGCGGCGCACCCACCACTTGCGGGTCTCCTCCGCGGTCAGAAGCAGCATGCCGAAGCCCGCCAGGACGGCCCAGTCGGCGAGTGCGAGGGGCGCGGTGTGGAACACGTCCTGCAGCCAGGGCGTGTAGCTGATGGCGGCCATCAGGAGGATGCCGAAGCAACCGGCCGCGATCAGCCGGGGGTTGGAGAACAGCCCCACCGTGAACACGCTCTGCCGGTCCGTCCGCACGGCCAGCGCGTTGAAGAACTGGCTGACCACGATCGCGGCCTGGGTGAGCGTGATCGCCTTGCGGTAGGCGGGATCGCCGCTGGTGAAGTCGGCGAACGGGATGCCGGCGGAGTGCACCTGCCAGAAGAAGACCGTGCACACGCCGATGGACTGCACGAGCCCCAGGAACACGAACCGGCGCACCAGCTCGGCGGAGAACAGCCGCTCGCGGCGGGAGCGGGGCGGGCGGTCCATGGTGTCCGGCTCGGGCGGCTCCGCGCCCAGCGCGAGGGCCGGCAGCACGTCGGAGCCGAGGTCGATGGCGAGGATCTGGATCGCCGTCAGCGGCACCAGGGGGAACCCGGCGAAGGTGGCGGCCAGGATCGGGGCGAGCTCGGCCAGGTTGTGGCTGAAGAGGTAGGCGAGGAACTTGCGGATGTTGCGGTAGACCGACCGGCCCAGCTCGACGGCCGCGGTGATGGAGGCGAACGAGTCGTCCAGCAGCACCATCACCGAGGCCTCACGGGCCACGTCGGTGCCGGTGGCGCCCATGGCGACACCGATGTCGGCGTGCTTGAGCGCGGGCGCGTCGTTGGCGCCGTCCCCGGTGACGGCGACGACCTCGCCGCGTGCCTGCAGGGCGGCCACGACGCGCATCTTGTGCTCCGGGCTGACCCGGCACAGCAGCAGCTGACCAGACCCGGCGAGCAGTCCGTCGAGCGCGTCCGAGTCCATGGCGTCCAGCCGGGAGCCGGTCACCACGGTGGGGGAGGGGTCGGTGACGATGCCGACGCGGCGGGCGATCGCCTCCGCCGTCAGCGGGTGGTCACCGGTCAGCATCACGATGCGGATGCCGGCCCGGTGGCAGGCCCGCACCGCCTCGGACACCTCGGGCCGGGGCGGGTCGAGCATGCCGATCAGGCCCAGGAACGTCAGCCCCGCCTCGGCCTCCTCCGCCGTGCCCGGCACCGCGTCGACCGGGCGCACCGCGACGCCCAGCACCCGCAGTCCCCGCCCGGCCATCTCGTCGTTGGCGGCGACCACCGCGTCCCGCAACGGTGCGGTGAGCTCCTCGTCGCCTCCCGCGTGGCGCACCCGGGCGCACCGGGCGAGGAGTTCCTGCGGGGCGCCCTTGACGCACAGCAGGCCGCCCCGTGACGTCCGGTGGGCGGTGCTCATCAGCTTGCGCACGGGGTCGAAGGGGAACTCCCCGATCCGCGGGGCCGCCTCCTTCTCCGCCGCCGTGTCCAGCCCCGCCTTGGCCGCCGCGACGAGGATCGCGCCCTCCGTGGTGTCGCCGAGCACCCGCCAGCCCTCGGACCGCGCGGGCGGCACCAGCCTGGCGTCGGTGCACAGCGCCCCCGCCCGCAGCAGCGCGCGCACCCCGTCGGCACCGGCGACCTCGCCGACCGGGGCGTAGCCGACGCCGGAGACCGCGTGCGAGGCACCGTCGCTCCACAGCTGCGTCACGGTCATCTCGGCCTGGGTGAGCGTGCCGGTCTTGTCGGTGCAGATGACGGTGGTGGAGCCCAGCGCCTCCACCGCCAGCAGCCTCTTGACCAGCGCCTGGCGGCGGGCCATCCGCCGCACGCCGATGGCCAGCGACACCGACAGCGTCGCGGGCAGCCCCTCGGGCACCAGCGCGACCATGACCCCGAGGGCGAACACGAACGCCGACACCAGCGGCTGCCCCGTCTGCAGGCGCAGGGCGAACACGCCCGCGCCGATCGCGACGGCCAGCGCCGCCACGCGCCGCGCCATCACCGCCACCTCGCGCTGCAACGGCGTCTTCTGCTGCGGCGCCTCGTCGGTGAGGCGGTAGATCCTGCCGAACTCCGTCGCCGCGCCGGAGGCGTACACGACGGCCTTGCCGGAGCCGGACACCACCGTGGTGCCCATGAAGACGCAGTTGCGGGACTCCAGCGCGGTGTCCGCGGCAGTCTGTTCGCTCACCCGGCCGACGGCCGAGCTCTCCCCGGTCAGCGGCGCGTTGTTCACCGACAGGCCGTGGGCCTCGACGACCCGGCAGTCCGCGGACACCGCGTCCCCGGCCTCCAGGGCCACCACGTCGCCGGGCACCAGCGCCCCCGACGGCAGCTCCAGCCGCTCCCCGTCCCGCAGCACCCGGCACGTGTGCGGCACCATGGCCTGCAGGGTCTGGGCGGTGCGCTCGGCCGAGTACTCCTGCACGAAGCCGATCACCGCGTTCAGCAGCACCACGCCCAGGATCGCGAAGGCCAGTTGCAGGTTCCCCACGTCGCGCGGATCCTGCAGCGCGTAGGCGAGGAACGTCAGCGCCGCCGCGACGATCAGGACGACCGCGAACAGATCGGTGAACTGGGCGGCGAAGCGCCGCCACATCCCCTTGCGGCGGGGCCGCGGCAGCTGGTTGGGGCCGTAGTGCTCCAGGCGGGCCGCGGCCTCCGTGCCGGACAGGCCGCGGACCGAGGTGCCGTACGCGCCGAACACCTCGTCCGGACGCAGTCGCTGGACCGGCGCCGACGAACCGTCGGGCCGCGGCAGGGACTCCCCGGGGCGGGGGTGACCGGCCGGAACGCTCGCGGTGAGATGACTCGGCACCGTACCCCCTGGCTGGACGGCAACTCTCCGTTCCAGCCTGGACCGGCGAAGATCGTGTCGCCAGGGGCCACCCGGCCCACGCCCGGGGTCGGGCAGGCCAGGCGGGCACGGCAGGCCCGGACACGCGAAGACCCCCTGGAGACGACGCTCCCGGGGGCACAGACGAACCTGCGAGGTGGGCTCCCTTCGCCGGCATGGTCCGGATCAGGTTGTGGAGGTCGCCGTCCGGTCTCTCGACCATCCGGCCTCTCAGCCCACCCGTCTGCGGCGTCCTCTGACAGGGGCGGTGACTCCCCTGCTCGGGAACTGCCGTTCCGGGCGGACTCCCTCGCTCGCCCCGCAGGCTGATTCCAGCCTACGTCCGCACGAGTGCGGCAACAGGGCTGTTCGGGCCGGCGGGGGTGGGCCGTTCGGCCCCGCTTCCGACGGCGGGTGGGCCGTTCGGCCCCGCCGCCGGCGGCGGGGACCTCTACGGCCGGCGCGGGCGGTGCGACGCTCCGAGGCAGCCGCCGGGTCCCGGCCGGCGGCGGGGTGGGGCCGGGCAGGACTCCAGGTCAACCCGGCCGGGCCCGGGCCCGGGGACGTTCGGCCCAGTGCACGGGGGTGCGCGCGGGGCGAACGATCGAAGCAGGGGCGAAGCATGGGCGGAAGCCCGGTGGGCTCCCGGCCCGACCAGGCCGGCACGACAAGCCGTGCGCCGGCAGGAACAGGAGCGAGCGATGAGCATCAGTGGTGACTGGTACAACGAGGTCGGCTCGCACATGAGGATCACGGTCGACCCCGTCGGAGGAATCAGGGGGACCTACATGTCGGCCACCGGCCACGCCGCGGGTGCCTACCCGCTCGTCGGCCGCTACGACACGGCCGACTTCCCCGACCACGGGACCACCCTCGGCTGGACAGTGGCCTGGCACAACGAGCGCAGCGACGCCGCGTCGGTGACCAGCTGGAGCGGTCAGTACCACAAGGAGGGCGGAGAGCGGATCTGCGCCACGTGGCTGCTCACCGCGTCCGCCAATCCGGCCAACACCTGGGAGGCCACGGCCGTCGGGCAGGACGTCTTCACGCGTGAACGGCCGTCCCCCGAGCGGATCGCCGACCACGTCCGGCAGAACCGGACCGTCTCCCACCCGCACCACGCCGGGGAGCGGTAGTCCGGGCAAGCCATGAGTGCGCGCGAGGCGCGCAGGTGGGGAGGCAGACCATGGTGAGGATCCCGCCCGACGAGGCGCTGAACGCCCGGCTGGCCCGCTGGGTGGCGGAGGGACTGCTCGACGCCGGCCAGGCGGAGCGGATCGAGGCCGCCGAACGGACCCGCGCGGCAGAGGGCGCCGATCAGGCCGGTGCGGCCCAGACCCGTACGGGCAGGGCCGGTGCGGCCCAGACCCTTACGGGCGAGGCCGATGGCGCTCAGACCCCTGCGGCCGGAACGCATCCGGCCGGCCGGGTGCCGCTGGTGGTCGAGGCGCTGGGCTATCTGGGGGCCGCGATGGCGGTCGTCGCCGGGTTCCTGGCGGCGGACCGGCTGTGGCCGGACATCCCCACGGGCGCGCAGCTCGCCCTCGCGGCGGTGGCCGCCGTCGTCCTGGGCGTCGCCGGCGCCCTGCTGCGCGATGCGGCCGAACCGGCGTTCGTGCGGCTGCGCGGTGTGCTGTGGCTGGCGTCCACCGGCTCGGTGGCCGCGTTCGCGGGCGTGCTCGCCGTCCGTGTCGGAGACTTCTCCCCGCAGGTCACGGCACTGACGACCGCCGGTGCCGCGACGGCGTACGGCATCGTGCCGTGGCTGGTGAGGCCCGCACCGCTGCAGCAGCTGGCGGTGTTCGCGGGCACCGCGGTCACGCTCGCCGCGGGTATCGAATGCCTCGGCGACGACGTGCCGTTGTGGGTGCCGGGGGTCGGTGTCTGGCTGCTGTCCGCGCTGTGGGGCGCCGCCGCGCACCGCGGCCATGTGCGTCCGCGGGAGACCGGGTATGTCGCCGCCGCGCTCGGTCTGCTGGTCGGCGCGCAGCTGACCATGAACCTCGCCGCCGGTCACCTCCTCGCCCTGGCCACCGCCGGCGCGCTGCTCGCCCTGGGCGTGGCCCTGCGCAGGGTCTGGGCGCTGCTGCTCGGCGCCTTCGCGACCCTGCAGACGGTGCCGCAGACGGCGGAACGCTACCTTCCGGGATCGCTCGCGGCACCGCTGTCGATCCTCGTCGTCGGCGCGGTCCTGCTGGTCCTCGCCCTGCTGCTGGCACGCTGGTCGAGCAGGACGGCAGGGACACCCCGGCCACCCCGGTCGCCTCGCGCCGTCCGCTGACCCCCGCGGCCCCGCGCGCGGCCCCGTCTCCCGGTCGTCACCGCGGCCCCGTCCCCCGGTCGTCACCTCCTCGTACGACCGGGGGACGGGGCCCCGCGCTTCCGGCTGCTCACACCGCGATCAGGTGGTCCACCACCTCCACCACGTCCGGGATCCCCGCCACCGACTCCGTCAGCCGCGGGACCACCTCCGCGTCCAGCGAGCCGCTCAGCGTCACCATCCCGTTGCGGACCTGTACGTCCACCTGCGCCGGGTCGATCCCCAGCTCCTCCTTCATGACCTTGGAGACGACCTCCTCGCGGATGGCCGCGTCCTCCCGCACCAGGGCGTGCAGCAGCTCGCTGCGGCTGACGACGCCGACGAGCGTGCCCTTGTGGTCCGTCACGTAGATCTGCCGGATCCGGGAGTGGGCTGCCGTACGGGCCGCTTCGAGCACATGGGTCCACGGGTGGACGGTGAGCGCCGGTGCCGTCATCAGCGTGGCCGCCGTCCCGCCGTCGCCCCCGGGGGCCTGCCGTCGGCCGAACAGCCGCTCGAACGTGCCGGGCCGCTCGTCCGATGCGAGGGAAGCGGCCCGCGCGAGCAGATCGGACTCCGCGATCACCCCGATGACGCGCTGGTCGGCGTCCACCACGGGCGCGGCGCCGACCTGCTCACGGGCCAGCAGCCGGGCGACCTCAAGGAAGGGCGTGTCCGCGGAGATCCCGGCGACGGTCCGTCGCATCACGTGCCGCACCTGGAGCTCCGGGACAGGGATCGCGTGGGCCGCGGGCTGTACGGCCGCACGTGCGGCGGCGGTCGTGGCCGGCTCCCGCGCCGCGGCCTCCGCCGACTGCGACGCCATGGCCTGCAGGTAACGCACCATCAAGTCCTGGCGGAACTCCTCCGCCGGTTTCGGGGCCAGGCCCGGTACCGCACGACGGGCCTCAGCCGACGCCGTACCGGCTTCGCGTGCGTCTCGGTCATCCATGGCAACCTCCGGCCGTACGCAGAGTCGAGAGTCCTCCGAGGCCACCTTCCCGCCCCTGTGGCCGCGACCACAGGGGCCGCACGGCCCCTTGCCCAGGTCAACCGGCCCCTGTGGACACCCCGCGCCACCTCCGTACCGTGGAATGCGAGGACATCCGAGGACAAGAGGACATCCGAGGACAAGGGGACAACCCGGGGCGAGAGGGCATCCCGAGAGGGCGAGCGGTCATCGAGCGGGCCGGGAGGTGCTCATGCCGGACTTCCGCGCGTTCCTCGCGCGTTTCCGGCCGGCCGGTTCACCCGGTCCGGCGGCCGCCGGTGCCGTTCCCGCCGACCGGTCCGCCGAACTCGCGGCCGAACTGCGGGCCCCGCTCGCCGCGACCGACGCCGCCGCGGCCGAGGCCGCAGCGATCCGCGAGGCCGCCGCCCGCGAGGCCGCGCGCCGGCGCCGTGTCGCCGCCGAGCGTGCCGAACGCATCGTGCGCTCGGCCCAGGAGCGGGCCCTCGACGTACGCCACGAGACCGCGGCCCGCCTCCGCCAGGAGGCCGCCGCCGAGGCCGCCCGCGCGGACGCCGCCGCCGAACGAGCCGTGGCGGACCTGCGGCAGCGGGCGCGCGCACGCATGCCGGACCTGGCGGCGCGGCTGGCGGCCCGGGCGACGGACGAACTGACCGGCACGCCGGACACCGAGGACGCCGGGAAACGCCCCGAAGCACCAGCACCACACCGGGAGACGCCATGGGCGCAGGGTGGGTCGCGGGAGTGACCCGGGCCGAAGCCATGGCCGCCGGGCGGGCCGGACCCGACACGGCACGGCGCCTGGCGGCCGCGCCGAGCCTGTCCGACGCACTGCGCGAACTCGCCGGCACCTTCTACCGGCGCGGACTCGACGTGACGGCCGGCGCCGCCGACGCGCAGCGCGCCGTGTCGGAGGCCTTGGTGTGGCAGCTGCGGGTGCTCGCCGGATGGCAGCCGCGGCCCGGCACCGTCGCCGTACGCCTGCTGGCCTCCGCCTTCGAGATCGAGAACACCCACCACCACCTGCGCGCCCTGTCCGGCGGGCCGCGTCGCGCCCCCTACCGGCTGGGCGCGCTGTCGACCGCGTGGCCGCGGCTGTCACGGACCACCTCCCCGGCCGGGCTGCGCGCCGTGCTGGCCACCTCCGCCTGGGGCGATCCCGGAGCCGAGTCACCGGCCGCCGTGGTCACCGGCATGCGGCTGTCGGCGGCCGCCCGGACCGCCGCGAACGTGCCGCGGGCCGCCCGCTGGGCGGCGGGCCAGGCCGCGCTGCTGGTGGCCCGTGAGGTTCATCTCACCGGCCGGCGGCTGACCGGACCCGCCGGGCGGCACGCCGCGTCGCTGCTCGGACCGGCCGCCCTGCGCGCGCCGTCGTTCACCGGCTTCCGTGACCGGCTGGCGGCCCCGGCCCGCTGGGCGCTGGCGGACGTCGAACGGCCGCAGGACCTGTGGCGGGCCGAGGCCCGCTGGTGGCCCGCGGTCGAGGGGGAGGCCCTGGGGATGCTGCGCCGGGCGCGGCTCGACGCCTCACCCGTCGTGGCCGCGGCCGCCGTGCTGGGCGTCGACGCCTGGCGGGTCCGCGCCGGCCTGGAGTGCGCCGCCCAGGGCGGCCGGGCGCTGGAGGCGTTCGATGAGCTCATGGGCTGACTCCCTGACCCCGGCCCGGATGCGGCGGGTGGCCGTCGTCTCCCCGCGCGCGGCGCTGCGGGACACCCTGGTGCGGGTCGCCGACGCGGGCTGCGTCGAACTGGACCACGCCGACGACGCCGACCGCGGCGCCCCGGGCCCCGCCGCCCGCCGGCTCCAGGCACTGGGCGCGCGGCCCGCCCGGCCGCTGCTGTCCGCCACGGAGCCCGACCTCGACGCGCTGCGGCGTCAGGGCCGGGCCGACCTGCTGGCCGGCGAGGCGGAACTGGAGGCCCACCGGGATGCGGCCGTGCTGCACGGCGACGTGGCCGCGCTCGCCGGCTGGTGCCCCGCCGCCGACGTGCCCCGGCTCGCCGGCCTGCTCGCGGACGTCGGAGGCGCCGTGGTGCCGCTGCGGCCGCCGCGCGGAACCGACCCGCCGACCCGGCTGGCCGAGCACGGCACGGTCCGGCGCTCCCTGGTGCCGCTGGTGCGCACCTACGGGACCGTCCCCTACGCCGACGTCGACCCCACCCTGCCCGCCGGGATCGCCTACGTCGTCATGTTCGGGATGATGTTCGGCGACGCCGGCCACGGACTCCTGCTCCTCCTCGGGGCGCTGCTGCTGCGCTCCGGCCGCGTCCGCCGCCTGGCGCCCCTGCGGAAGGTGTGGCCGTTCCTGGCCGGTGCCGGGGTGACCAGCATCCTGGCCGGCATCGCCTACGGGGAGTTCTTCGGCCCCACCGGCGTGCTGCCGGTGCTGTGGCTGAACCCGATGGACCAGCCGCTGCGCCTGCTGGGCAGCGCCGTCGCCCTCGGCGCGGCCCTGCTCTCCCTGGCCTACGCGGCGGGCATCGTCAACCGGTGGCGCGAGGGCGGCCCGGGCCGTGCCCTGTACGCCTCCTCCGGCATCGCCGGGAGCGCCGTCTTCCTCGGCCTCGGCGGACTCGCGGGCGGCGTCGCGCTGCACACGCCCGCGCTCCTGACGGCGGGCGCGCTGCTCGCCGTGACCGGACTGGCGCTGGCCGGCACCGGTCTGTACACGGCGTCCGGAGGCGGCGCCGCGGGCGCCCTGCAGACCGGCATCCAGCTGTTCGACGTGGTGATCCGCATCGGCTCGAACACCGTCTCCTTCGCCCGGCTCGCCGCCTTCGGGCTGACCCACGCCGCACTCGGCGCCATGGTCTGGCAGGGCACCACGGCGCTCGCGGGATCCGGTCCCGCGGTGTTCGTCGCGGCGGCCGTCGTCTTCCTGGCCGGCAACGCGCTCGCCTTCGCGCTGGAGGCGCTGGTGGCCGGCGTCCAGGCCCTGCGCCTGGAGTTCTACGAGCTGTTCTCCCGTGTCTTCGACGCCGAGGGGCGGCCGTTCCGGCCCTGGCACGTACCCACGCGGACCGCCGAGCACGAGGACGTGCCCGCACCGCACAGCACGGAGGTGACGACATGATCGCTTGGCTGATCGCACTGCCGGCGCTCGTCGGGGCGTTCGCCGTGACGCACCGGCTGCTGCGCCGCCGCAGCAAGGCCGTGCTGCGGTCCGTCCTGGCGGCGGACGCGGCCCTGTTCGCGGGCGCCCTGGCGCTCCTGGTGGTCGGGCTGAGCGGCGGCTCGGCACACGCGGACGCGGCGACGACGGCGGCGGCGCAGAGTTCCGGCTCCAGCTCGGCGGCCCTCATCGGAGCCGCCATCGCGGTCGCCGGGGCCTCGATCGGCGCGGCCGTCGCCGTCGCGTACACCGGCGCGGCGGCGCTGGCCGCGCTGAGTGAACGCCCCGAACTCTTCGGCCGCGCCATGGTGATCGTCGGCCTCGCCGAGGGCATCGCCATCTACGGCCTGGTCGTCGCCATCCTCCTGATCGGGAAATCCTGACATGCCCGCCGACAACGACGCCCTGACCGGGCGCACCGCGCCGCATACCGGTTACGGCGCGACACCGCACGGAGTCGGCGGAGAGCCGGCCGCGCCAGAGGTCGCCGCCGCCGGGGCACCGGGGCTGCGGGACGGGCGGTCGCGGGTTGCGGCGATCGGGGAGTGGGTGCGGGTCGCGGGGCTGACGGCGGCCGGCGTCGACGTGTTCGCCGCGGAGGATCCGCCGGCGGTGCGCGCCGCCCGGGAAAGGATCCCGGCGGACGTGGGGCTGGTGATCATGACGCCCGCCGCGGCCGCCGCGCTCGGCCCGGAACCGTTCGACGACACCGGACCGCTCACCGCGGTGATGCCGTCATGAGCGCCGCCACGAGGCCCACGAAGCCCACGAAGCCCGTAAAGCCCGCGAAGCCCGCGCTTCCCGTCCGGGCCGACGCGGCCCTCGAGCCGGTGCGCGACCGCCTGCTGCGGGACGCCCGCGCCGAGGCCGAGGCCCTGCTGGCGGCGGCCGACGCGGACGCCGCCGCCGCGCTCCGCGACGCCGAGGTCCGGGCCGCCAAGATCCTGGCCGAGGCCCGGCGGCAGGGCGCGGCCGACGCCGAGAACGTCAGCGCCGCCGCCCGCGTCCGCGCCCGCAGGACCGCCCGGGCACGGGAGCTCGCCGCCCGCCGCGAGTGCTGGGAGGAACTGGGCCGGCAGGTCGTCCAGGGCGTCGAGGAACTGCGCGGTACCGACGCCTACCCGCGGCTGCGGGAACGGCTGACCGCGTACGTACGGCAGGCCCTGGGCCCGGACGCCGTGGTGACGGAGGCCCCCGGAGGCGGCGTGACCGGCGAGGCCCCGGGACGCCGCATCGACTGCAGCCTGGCCGCGCTGGCCCGCCGGGCGCTGGAGCGGACGGGCGTGGAGGCGGAGCGGCTGTGGACACCCTGACCGGCACCGGCACCCCGACCGGCGCCGGGTACGGCACCGGCCGCGTCCTGCGGGTCAACGGCCCCCTCGTCGAGGCCGAGGGCGTGGCCGGCACCGCCATGTACGACCTGGTCGAGCTGGGCGAGGCCCGGCTGCCCGGGGAGGTCGTCGCCATCCGCGACACCGTCGTCACCGTCCAGGCGTACGAGTACACCGGCGGCCTCGCACCCGGGATGCCGGTCCGTCCGCTGGGCAGGCCGCTGTCGGCGGCCCTCGGCCCCGGCCTGCTCGGCGGCGTCTTCGACGGGCTGCTGCGCCCGCTGGCGGACGCGGGCCCCTGGCTGGAGCCGGGCGCCGCGGGCCGCCGCTCCGGCGGGCCGGCGCGGCGGTGGGAGTACGTCCCCCTGGCCGCGGACGGCGACTTGGTCGCCCCCGGCGACATCCTCGGCGAGATCCGCGACGCGGGACCGGTGCCGGTGCGGGTGCTGGTGCCGCCCGGCTGCAAGGGAACGGTGGCACGACCCGTCGCGGCGGGCCGCCACCCCGAGGACGCGGTCGTCGCCACCGTCGTGGGCACCGACGCGGGCACCGACGCGGGCACCGACGCCGACACCGACGCCGGCACCGACGCGGGCACCGTCGTGGGCACCGACGCCGGCACAGACGTCCGGATGACCACCCACTGGCCGGTCCGCACGCCCCGCCCGGTCCGCGGACGCCGGGACGCCGGCCGCGCCCTGCACACCGGGCAGCGGGTCATCGACCTGCTCTTCCCGGTGGCGCTCGGCAGCACCGTCGCCGTGCCGGGCGGCTTCGGCACCGGCAAGACGGTGCTGCTGCAGCAGATCGCCAAGTGGTGCGACGCCGACGTGATCGTCTACGTCGGCTGCGGCGAGCGCGGCAACGAGATGGCCGACGTCATCGAGGAGTTCGGCGCGCTCACCGACCCGCGTACCGGAGGCCGGCTCGCCGACCGGACGGTCATCGTGGCCAACACCTCCAACATGCCGATGATGGCGCGGGAGGCCAGCGTCTACACCGGCGTCACGGTCGCCGAGTACTTCCGCGACATGGGCCTGGACGTGGTCGTCATCGCCGACTCCACCTCACGGTGGGCGGAGGCGCTGCGCGAGTTCGCCTCCCGCACCGGCGCCCTGCCCGCCGAGGAGGGCTACCCGGCGGGCCTCGCCTCGGCCATCGCGGCGTTCTACGAGCGCGCCGGGGCCGTCACCACCCTCGGCGGCCGCCCCGGCTCGGTCACCGTGATCGGCGCGGTGTCCCCGCCCGGCGGCGACATGGCGGAGCCGGTCACCGCCCACACCCAGCGCTTCGTGCGCTGCCTGTGGACCCTCGACCGCGATCTCGCCTACGCACGGCACTACCCGGCCGTCTCCTGGGCCGAGTCCTTCTCCCGCGACGCCGGCACCATCGGCGCCCACCACGCCGACACCGACGACCCGGACTGGCCCGCGCGCCGGGCCCGCGTCGCCGAGGTGCTCGCCGAGGCCGACCGGCTCGCCGATCTGGTCGACCTGGTCGGCATCACGGCGCTGCCCGCCCAGGAACGCGTCAGCGTCCTGGCCGGACGGCTCGTCCGGGAAGGCGTGCTCCAGCAGAGCGCCCTGTCCGCGCGGGACGCGTACAGCGGCCCGGAGAAGACGGCCGCGCTGGCCGAGGCCGTGCTGGCGGTGATCGCCCGCTGCCGCGAACTGGCCGACGCGGGGGTGCCGCCCGCCCGTATCGAGGAGGCCGACTTCTCGCCCGTGCTGCGCGCCCGCGAGGAGGCCGGCCCGCAGGACGCGGCGAAGGCCGGCGAACTCGGCGCGGCCATGCTCGCCCGGCTGGCGGAGGTGTCGTGAACGGGACCGGGACACCGGACTGGGTCCGCGTCGAGTACACCTCGGTGCGCGAGCTGCGCGGTCCCCTCGCCGTCGTCGACAAGGTCGAGGGGGTCGGCTGGGACGAGTTCGTGCTGTTCACCCTCGACTCGGGCGAGCGGCGGCACGGACTCGTGCTGGAGGTCGACCGCGGCACGGCCGTGGTCCAGGTCCTCCAGGACACCGGCGGCATGGACCCGGCGCGCGTCCGCGCCGCCTTCACCGGCACACCCCTGCGCGTCCCCGTCGGCACCGGCTGGCTGGGCCGGGTCTGCAACGGCCGCGGCGAACCCCTCGACGGCGGCCCGCCGGTGTTCGGCGCGGCCACCTCGGCCGTCGGCGGCAACCCGGTCAACCCGGTGCGCCGTGAGCCGCCCGCCGAGCCCGTGCTGACCGGCGTCAGCGCCATCGACGCGCTCACCACCCTCGTGCGCGGGCAGAAGCTGCCGGTGTTCTCCGCGGCCGGCCTGCCGCACCTGGAGCTCGCCGCCCAGATCGCCGCCCAGTCCACGGCCGGCGGACAGCCGTTCTGCGTGGTGTTCGCGGCGATGGGCGTCACCCACGCCGACGCCGCGTTCGTGCGCGACGCGCTGGAGGAACGCTCGGCGGCGGGCGAACTGGTGCTGCTGCTCAACACCGCCGACGACCCGGTGATCGAGCGCATCCTCACCCCGCGCATCGCCCTCACCGTCGCCGAGCACCTCGCCTTCACCGCCGGCCGCCACGTCCTGGTGGTGATGACCGACATGACGAGTTACGCCGAGGCGCTGCGCGAAGTGTCCGCCGCCCGTGGGGAGATCCCGGCGCGCCGGGCCTACCCCGGCTACCTCTACAGCGACCTGGCGTCCCTGTACGAACGCTGCGGACGCATCCGCGGGCTGCCGGGTTCGGTCACCGTGCTGCCGGTGCTGACCATGCCCGCGGGCGACATCACCCACCCCGTCCCCGACCTCACCGGCTACATCACGGAGGGTCAGGTCGTGCTCTCCCGCGACCTGCACGCCCGTGGCGTCTACCCGCCCGTGGACGCGCTGTCGTCGCTGTCGAGGCTGATGCGCAAGGGCGCCGGGCCGGGCCGTACCCGCGACGACCACCTCGACGTCGCCGCGCAGCTGCTGTCCGCGCTGGCCCGGGCGCGCCAGGTCAAGGAACTCGCCGACCTCGTCGGGCAGGCGGCGCTCGGCCCCGCGGACCGCGGCTACCTCACCTTCGACGAGGCTTTCGCCCACGGCCTGGTGGACCAGGGCAGCGCCGAACTGCGCACCCTGGAGCAGACGCTGGAACGTGCCTGGCAGGTGCTGCTCACCCTGCCGCGCAGCCAACTCGCCATGCTCCCGGCCGAGTTCCTCGACGCGCGCGAGCCCGCGCGGGGAGGCGGGTGACGCCATGGCCCAGCTGCGCGTGCCGCCCGGCCGTGCCGGACGGATGAAGCTGCGCCGCAGCCTGGACGCGGCCCGGCGCGGCGCGGACCTGCTCGACCAGAAGCTGCGCATCCTGCGCGCCCGCCACCAGGAACTGTCCGAGGCCGAGCGCGTCGCGCGGGAGCACTGGCACCGACGGCTGGACGAGGCGGAGTCGTGGCTGCGCCGGGGACTGCTCCTCGCCGGCGAGGAGGCCCTGGACACCCTCGCCCGCACCCGCCCGGCCGAGCTGGAGGTCTCCTGGACGTCCACGATGGGCGTACGGCATCCCGGGCACGCCACCTGCACGATCCCCGGACGGCAGCCGGGCGACCCGGCGCCCCCGAACACGGCGCTGGTGCACGCCGAGTCGGCCTACGCGGACGCCGTGCGCGCGGCCGCGGAGTACGCCGCCGCCCGAGCCGCGGCCCGGGCCGTCGGCGCCGAGGTCCTCAGCACCGGCCGCCGGGTGCGAGCGCTGCGCCGCCACTGGGTCCCCCGCCTGGAGGCCGCCGTCGCCCGCGCGGACGCGGCACTCGAACAGACCGAACACGAGGACGCGGTACGCAGACGCTGGGCAGCGGGCCCCCAAGAGCCACCCCCAGCCCCTTGACCGCCACCTGCCTCAACGGCGGCCTGGCGGCCTTCCGGCCTGGCGGCCTTCCGGCCTGGCGGCCTTCCGGCCTGGCGGCCTTCCGGCCTGGCGGCCTGCGGCCTGGCGGCCTTCCGGCCTTCCGGCCTGCGGCCTGGCGGCCTTCCGGCCTTCCGGCCTGCGGCCTGGCGGCCTTCCGGCCTTCCGGCCTGCGGCCTGGCGGCCTTCCGGCCTGGCGGCCTTCCGGCCTGGCGGCCTGCGGCCTGGCGGCCTGCGGCCTGGCGGCCTGCGGCCTTCCGGCCTGCGGCCTGGCGGCCTGCGGCCTTCCGGCCTGCGGCCTGGCGGCCTGCGGCCTTCCGGCCTGCGGCCTTCCGGCCTGCGGCCTTCCGGCCTGCGGCCTGGCGGCCTGCGGCCTGGCGGCCTGCGGCCTGGCGGCCTCCCCGCCGGTGTCAGGGACCGTAGCCGCTACTGCGCTCCGGGCAGCGACGTGCCGGCGTGTGGCAGGGGCAGGGGCAGGGGCAGGTGGGTGGTGAACCAGTCGCGGGCGGCTTCGGCGACCGTGGACAGGGTGCCGGGCTCGGGGAAGAGGTGGGTGGCGCCGGGGACGACGGCGATCCGGTGCTCGCAGTGCATCCAGTCGGCGGCGAGCCGGTTGAGGCTGAGGACCCGGGGGTCGGCGGACCCGACGACGAGCAGTGTCGGCGCCCGCACGTGCGCCAGGGCGGCGGGCGTGGCCAGGTCGGGTCGGCCGCCGCGCGAGACGATCGACACCACGTCGGCACCCGGCACGGCGGCGGCCTCCAGCGCGGCCGCGGCGCCCGTGCCGGCCCCGAAGTAGGCCACCGGCAGGCCCTTCTCGTGCCGCAGCCAGAGCGTGGCGGCGTGCAGGCGCTGGGCGAGCAGGCGGATGTCGAAGACGTTGTGCCGGTTCTGCTCCTCGTCCGCGGTGAGCAGGTCGAGCAGCAGCGTCCCCAGGCCGGCCCGGTTCAGCACGCCGGCGACGTAGCGGTTGCGGGGGCTGTGCCGGCTGCCGCCGCTGCTGTGCGCGAACGCCACGACCGCCGGGGCCGCTTCGGGGACGACGAGCTGTGCGGCCAGCCGCACATGCCCGGCGGGCACCCGCACCTCCACGTCCCCGTGCGCACCGGGGTCGAGCCGGGGCGCGGCCGCCGGCGCGGCGTGGGCGGCTCGCTCGAGCAGGGCGGTCACCTGCGCGTCGCCGACCCGGGCGAAGTCGCGGTACCAGGCGCCCACCGAGCCGAGGCGGGGCGGCCGTTGCAGGGCGATCACCTGGTCGGCCGCGTCCCGCAGCCGGGTGACGGTGGACTCGGGACCGACCGGCACGGCGAGGACCACCCGGGCGGCGTGCAGCGCGCGGGCCACCCGGCAGGCGGCCTCCGCGGTGGCGCCGGTGGCCAGCCAGTCGTCGACGATCACCACGGCCCGCCCCGCCACCGGCACGGGCGCGCGGCCGGCACGGTAACGCAGCGTCCGCCGGTCCAGTTCGGCCCGTTCGGACCGCTCCACGGCGGCCTGCTCGTCAGGGCCCAGCCCGGTACGGCGGACCACGTCGCCGTCGAGGACGCGCACCCCGGCTTCTCCGATCGCGCCGAAGCCGAGCCCCGGCTGCCGGGGCACAGAGAGTCTGCGCACCACCAGCACGTCCAAGGCGGCGCCGAGTTCCCTGGCCACCTCGTAGGCCACGGGCGCTCCACCGCGCGGCAGCCCCAGCACGACGACGTCCTGACCACGCAGGTGCGCCAGACGATGGGCCAGCCGCAGACCGGCCTCCGTGCGGTCCTGGTACCGCATGGGCACCTCCTCGTGCGCGTACCGCGTCGGCGGCACCCGCCTGCTCCCATTCGACCCCCGTTCCGGACGGCCCGGCAGGGGCGCACGGGTCCGTCCGCGGGGACCATCGGCCCGCGGCGCCGCCACCGCCGCCGACCCGCCGGGGAGACCGGACGGGCGGGAGGACACCCGGTCCCCGGCGCGGGCCCCTTCGGCCCATGCCAGGGCGTCGCGGGCCCCGCAGTCTGAAGGCACAGCAGCAGAGGGAGAGGACAGACCATGGTGGTCCCCACCCGTGTCGCGGGCCGGGTTGCCGACGCTGACATCGGCGCCGGCAACCCGGCCCGCGACGACGGCGCCGACGCGGCGGTCGGCGCCCGGCAGCGGGAACGGACCGCCGCGGGACCGCTGCCCCCGGCCACGCCGTTCGCCGAGTGCGACGGTGCCCCTGGCCGGCCGGCGGTCCCTGGAGCGGTCGCGGACCTAGCGGTCGCGCCCTGGATTGTCGGCACTCGCGCGGGACGTGGATGTGACGGACCTGCGGCACCCGGCCGGACCCACCGGCTCGCCCCGGCCGTCGCCGAGCCCCGGTGGGGGCGGTCGTACGCCGTGGGGCCGCAGGGTTCCGGAGCGGTTGCCGGGCCCCGGGCGCGCGTCGCGTCCGGGGCGGTAGCCGCGTTCGTGCGGAAGCCGCGCCGACCGTGCGGACGGCCGGTCGCCTACGTCGTCGGGGCCGCCGGCGTCTCGTCGGCCGGGCTCTGCCCGGGCCCGTCGCGGCACCGCTCGTCCCGCCCCCGGACCGGGTGGCAGACGACATCGCGGTCAACCCCGCGGCAGCGGCCCGCCGCCGCGCACAGCAAGGCGGGAAGGACCCATCCGCTTCTCGCGGATCCTGATTGCGCGGTGCGCGGCCCGAGGGCCGTTGCTCCGCGTCTTTCGCCGGGTCCTTCCCGTCACCTCCAGCACACCACGGCGGTCACCTGCCCGCCAGGGCCGATCGGCCCCGATCACCCGAGGAGAGCGACATCATGACCACCGCGGCACCGGCGACCGACGACCGGCAGGCCACCCCGGGCCGGCCCGCACTGCTCAGCTTCCTGGGCGGTGTCGGCACGGTCACCGGCAGCAAGTTCCTGGTCGAGAGCGACCACGCCCGCGTCCTCGTCGACTGCGGCCTCTTCCAGGGCGTCGCCGACCTGCGCCGGCGCAACTGGCGCGCGCTGCCCTGCGACGCCGAGGACATCGAGGCCGTCGTCGTCACCCACGCCCACCTCGACCACTGCGGATACCTGCCCCGCCTGGTGCGCCACGGCTTCCGGGGCCGCATCGTGACGACACAGTTCACCGCCCGGCTGATGGAGATCGTGCTGCGCGACAGCGCCAAG
This sequence comes from Streptomyces sp. NPDC020490, assembly GCF_044335305.1. Classification (NCBI taxonomy): domain Bacteria; kingdom Bacillati; phylum Actinomycetota; class Actinomycetes; order Kitasatosporales; family Streptomycetaceae; genus Streptomyces; species Streptomyces sp. NPDC020490. The sequence continues at coordinate 117,668 of NZ_JBIRUY010000027.1, forward strand.
CTCCAGCTGGAGGCCGCCCAGCACGCCAACGAGCACGGCTGGTCCAAGCACCGTCCCGCGGAGCCGCTGTACGACGACTCCGACGTGGACCGCACCCTGAAGCTCGTGGACGCGGTGCCGCTGCGCACGTCCGTCGACATCGCCGCCGGCACCCGGCTCACCCTGCACTCCGCCGGCCACATCCTGGGCTCGGCCTGGGCCCGCCTCATCCTGGAGGACGGCCACACCCTCGCCGTCAGCGGCGATCTGGGCCGCCCCGGCCACCCGCTGCTGCGCCCAGCCGAACCGTTCTCCGGCGCGGACGTCCTGCTCATGGAGTCGACCTACGGCAACCGGCGCCACCAGGAGCAGGAGGGCCGGACCCGGTTCGCCGAGGTGATCACCGCCACCCTGGCCCGCGGCGGCACCGTGGTGATCCCGGCGTTCGCCCTGGACCGCACCGAGGTCGTCCTGCACGAGCTCGCGGAACTGCGCCGCACGGGCCGGTTGCCGGCCGCGGTTCCGGTGTACGTCGACAGCCCGATGGCCCTCGCCGCCCTCGACGTCTACCGGGACGCCCTCGCCGCCGGGGCCCCGGAACTGCGCGCGGACATCACCGAGGGCGGCACGGCGGCGCTCCGCCCCGAACCGTTCCAGACGGTGCGCTCGCTGCAGGAGTCCATCGACCTCGAGCATGTCTCCGGACCGTCCGTCATCGTCTCCGCGTCCGGCATGGCCACCGGCGGCCGGGTGCTGCACCACCTGCGGCGCCTGCTGCCCGATTCGCGCAACGCCGTCGTCGTCGTCGGCTTCGCGGCGCAGGGCACGCGCGCCCGCGACCTCGTCGACGGGGCGAAGGTGCTGAAGATGTTCGGTGAGTACGTCCCGGTGCGCGCCCAGGTCGCCGACGTGCCGCATTTCTCCGCCCACGCCGACGCCACCCAGATCGTCGACTGGCTGCGCGACGCCCCCGCCCCGCACGCCACCTACCTCGTGCACGGCGAGCCCGAGGCCGCCGAGGCGCTGCGCGACCGCATCGACCGCACCCTGGGCTGGACCGCCGTCGTGCCCCGCTCCGGGGAGCGGGTCCTCGTCCGGTGAGCCGCCGGCCGGCGCGGCAAGGGCCGCGCCGGCCCGCCCTCCGGGCCGGTCGGCTCATGCGCCGTGCGCAGCAAGGGAGTTGGCTGGTGGCGAGGGAGACCGGGGCCTCGGCGGCACGGCCCCGGGACGACGTCCGAGGAGAGGAGGGGGACACAGTGGGTACGACGCTCACACCTGAGTTCTGGGAGCGGTTCGCCGTCCTGCTGGTCGCGGCGATGGCCGTGACCTACAGGCTCGCCGCACTGTTCGACGCGCTCGCGGTGCGGTCGGCCGGGCGGCACGGGTGCGGACCAGCCGGGCGGCACGGGTGCGGACCGGCCGCGCGGGCCGCGCACCGGCCGACGGGCGCGGGTCACCGTACTGCCGTCGGTCGCTGAGCGGCGGGGCGCGGCGGGGCGCGGCACGGTGCCGGGCGTCGCACGTCGCCCGTCGAACCGCCGTGGATCCGCACCGGCTTCAGGCCGCGGCGGCGCGCCGTCAGTCGCCGGTCAGTTCTCCGGCGATCCCGGCCGCCCAGCGGTCGATGGCGTCCCAGTCACGGAAGTCGCCGAACCGGCCGCCCATCAGCCGGAACACCACTCGCCCGGCCAGCGGCAGCTGGGCGGGGCGGACGACGCCCGAGAACAGGCGGTGACCGCGGTACGGCAGATCTCCCGGCAGAGCCCGCACAATCAGCGGTTCCTCCTGCGGCCCCATGCGCTTCCACGGTCCGCGCAGGGCGGCCGGCATCCCGACGCTGAAGATCCACACGGGCCGGGTCGCCAGCACGTCGAGGTTGGCGCGCAGGAACGCCTTGGCCGGTTCCAGCCAGGCCTGCCCGTGCACGGCGCTGCCGAGGACGAACGCCCCGTAGGCGTCCGCGTCGTCCACGGCCGCCAGGTCCCGCGCCTCGGCCTTCAGCCCCGCCCGGCCCAGCTGCCGGGCCAGGTGCGCGGCGATCTCGCGCGTCGAGCCGTGAGCGGTGGCGTATCCCACCAGAACGTCCATGCCGACCTCCCGTTCCGCCTCCGTCCCCGTCCGCCGCCCCCGGCCGACCGCCCGCCGCCCGACCTGCCGACTCCCCGGCTGACCGTTGCCTGCCCGACCGGCTTCCCCTTCGCCCACCGTCTGGTTCCCCGCCGCCCACCGCCTGGTTCCCCGCGGCCTGCCGTCCGCCGCCCGCCGACCGGCTTCCCCGCCGCCCACCGCCTGGTTCCCCGCGGCTTGCCGTCCGCCGCCCACCGACCGGCTTCCCCGCCGCCCACCGCCCGGTTTCCCGCGGCCCTCCGCCCGCCGCCCGGCTTCCCCGCGGCCCGGTTCCCCGGTCGCCGTCGCGGGATCGCCGGGACGCCTGCTCACCCGGTCGCCGGATCACCCGGTCGCCGGGTCACCCGGTCGCCGGATCGCTCGGCCGCCCGATCGTCCAGTCACCCCCCGGCCCGGCCGGGGGCCGCCCGCTCCCCCCCGCCCGCTGCCGCTAGACGACGACCACCTGCCGCAACGCCGGAACCGGCGCCTGCGCCGGCTCGGGTGTGTGCCCGGGCCGGACGCGGACGGGTGCGGGCACCGTCACCACCGGGACCGTGGAGTACCGCAGGCACTCGCGGCCCACCGCGCCGGCGGCGGGACGTTCCCACTGGCCGTGGGCCTCGTGCCCCAGGGCGAGCAGCCGCGCGCCGCGCGCCTGCTGCAGCAGTACCCGCGCGGGCGGCCCCTGTACCAGGACGGCCCGTACGACCGGGCCGACGCGCGGGCCGAACACCTCGCGCACGCACGAGGCGAGGAGCTGGGCGGCCCGGTCGCGCTGATCGGCCGCGGTGGGGCACGCGGACGCCGGAGCGTACGGGGCGTACCGCTCCGCGGCCGGCTCCCAGGCGTGCACGGCGACGACCTCCAGGTGCAGGGCGCGGGCCTGCTCCCCGGCCCAGCGCAGGGCGGCCAGGGACGCCTCCGACCCGTCGACACCGACCACGATGACGTCGGCGAGGGCGCTTTCGGTCATGACTGCCTCCAAGAGTGTCCTGGACTTCCAGGCTGCCCGGAGCGGCGCCCGCGGGATGTGGGCCGTGCGGCACCCGTGCGTGCCGGTCGGCCCCTTCCCGGCTCCCGGGGCGAACCCCGGGACGCGGATCACGGCCGGTGGTGGCGGTGATCCCGGTGCTCGTCGTAGTCACCCAGGTAGTGGCGCTCCTCGATGACCGTCCCGTGTTCGCCGGGACGCCGGACCATGCCCGGCGTCGCGAGGAACATCAGCAGGCCGAGCACACCGACCACCATCAGCACGAAACCGACGACGAACGAGCTGTAGCCGAACACCAGGCAGGCGCCGAACACCGCCACACCGACCAGGACGAGAGGTAACATGACCGCCTTCTTTCGTGTCACAGCCTGCGCAGATGGGGATCGTTGCCGCGGCGCGGCACCAGCCGCACGCGGGCCTCGACGGCCAGCACGCCGTCCGCCCCGGCCAGCAGCGGATCGAGGTCCGCCTCCGCCAGTTGCGGCAGGTCGCAGGCCATCCTGGAAAGCCTGTGCAGGAGTTGTCCGAGCGCCTCCACGTCGGGCGCCGGGCCGTCGCCGCGGCCGAAGAGCACGGGCGCGCACCGCGCGGACGTGATCAGTTCGCGCGCATCGCGTTCGGTGAGCGGGGCGAGCCGTCCCTCCCGGTCGCCGGGGAGTCCGGCCGGCGTGCCGCCGGGCCCGAGCAGCACCAGCGGCCCGAACACGTCGTCCTGCACCACCCGGGCCGCCAGTTCGGCGCCGCGTCCGGCGACCGGCCGGACCACCACGCCGGCCAGCCGGTCGCCGTAGCGGGCCACCAGCTCCCGGTGGGCGGCCCGCAGCCGGGAGGTGCTGCGCAGGTCGAGACGGACGGCCCGCTCCGCACCGAGGTGTGCCGGCCCCGGCCCGTACGCCGTCATCACGAAGCGGCCGTCCGCGCCCGCCAGCCGTTCGGCGGCGGCGATCGCCTCGTCCTCGTCACGGGCCCAGGCCCAGGGGATCTGCGGAACCGCGTAGCAGCCGAGCAGCGCGGCGGTCGTCCGCGGGTCCAGCGGCCCGCCCTCCGGGTTCCGCTCCAGGAACGAGTCGACGACCGTCCTCGCCCGCCGGGTCTCCACGTCCGGCAGCGCCGGTACGGGACTGGCCGGCTGGGCGAGCCAGGCGGCCCGCCGCGCCGCGTGGGCCAGCGCGCGGGCGGCGTCCTGGGCGTCGGAGTACGCGGGCACGCCGCCCCCGCCGCGGGCGGGCAGCAGGTCCACCCGCGCCGCCTGGGCGGGCAGCACCGCGACCACCGGGCGGGGGCGGGCCCCCGGGTCGGTCACCGCGCGCACCAGGTCGTCGCCGGTCGCCGCGGCGACCGCGGTGGGCACCAGACCGACCAGGACGGCGTCCACCGCGGCGTGGCCGGCCAGCAGGTCGACACAGGCGCGCAGCTGCTTCTCGCCGACGGACGCGGTCGCGTCCACGGGGTTCGGGGCGTCGGCGCCCTCGGGCAGCAGCCGGAGGAGCTCGCCGGTCAGGGCGGCCGGCAGCTCGGGCACGGTCAGCCCGGCGTCCGCGCAGGCGTCGGCGGCCAGGACGCCCGCGCCGCGCGCGTTGCCGACGATCGCGACCCGCGGCCCCCGGGGCAGCGGCTGCGCGTGCAGGAGGGCGGCGGCGTCCAGCAGTTCGCCGAGGGAACGGGCGGCGGTGACACCGGCCTGGGTGAACAGCGCCTGCCGGGTCACGGTACGGGCGGCCGCCGCGGCGGTGTGCGCGGCGGCGGCGCGCCGTCCGGCCTCCGAACGGCCGGCGTCCACCGTCAGCAGCGGCATCCGGCGGGCCACCCGGCGGGCGGTACGGGAGAAGGCGCGCGGGTTGCCGAAGGACTCCAGGTGCAGCAGCGCCAGGCCGGTCCGCCCGTCGTCCTCCCACCACTGGAGCATGTCGTTGCCGCTCACGTCGTACTTGTCGCCGAGGGCCACGAACGTGGACACGCCGATGCCGAGCCGGGTCAGCCCGTCGAGCAGCGCGATGCCGACCCCGCCGGACTGCACGGCCACCCCGGCCGGGCCGGGGCCGGGCGCGTGGGTGGCGAAGGTGGCGTCGAGACGCACACCGTCCTCGGTGTTGGCCAGGCCCAGGGCGTGCGGGCCGGCCATCCGCATGCCGTGCCGGCGGCAGGCGGCCAGCAGGGCGCCGGTCTGGCCGGCGTCCAGGTGCGAGGAGACGACGAGCAGGGCACGCACGCCCGCCGCGCCGCACTCCCGCGCCACGGCGGGCACGTCCGGCGCGGGCACGGCGACCACGGCGAGGTCCGGCACCTCGGGAAGCCGGTCCACGGCCGGCCGGGCGGGCACCCCGCACAGCAGCGTGGCCCGCGGGTCGACGGCGTACAGGCGCCCGGCGAAGGACCGGGTCCGGATGTCGCGCAGGATCGCCCGCCCCACCGACCCGGGTCCGCCGCCCGCGCCGATCACCACGACGCTGCGGGGCCGCAGCAGCGGCCGCAGGCTGACGGTGTCGGCCAGCCGGCCGCGGGCGTCCACGGCGCGCAGGTAGTCCTCGGTCTCGGCCAGGTCGATCGTGCAGCGCATCCGGGGGCCGTCGGCCCTCCGGGTGACGCGCAGGCCCAGGTCCCGTACCAGGGCGAGCGGTCCGTGGTCGTCGCACAGGGAGTCCGCGGTGAAGGCGGTGACGCCGTCGCCGCGGGCGGCGTCCGCGAGGTGCTCCACGAGCAGCGTGCCGACGCCGCGGTGCCGCCAGTCGTCGGCCACGGCCAGGAACAGCTCCGCCGCCGTGCCCTCCCGCGGTTCCGCGCAGGCGGCCACACCGAGGAGGCGGCCGGCGTGCTCGGCTACCAGGGCCCGCCGGCCGGGGAACCACGGCGGCTCGCCGGCCGGCGCCTGTCCGCACAGCCGCAGCACGCCACCACGGTCGGCGGAGCCCGCCGGCCTGATGCGAACGATGGTCCCGTCCGTGAGCAGAGCGTGCACGGGGGCTTGCTGGACCTCGGCCATGGCGCACCTTCTCCCCGGCTCTTCCACAGTCTCCGGCCCGCGCCCGCGGGCGCCCCAGGGGCTGAACGGGCAGCCGCCTGGGCCGAACGTCCCGCTGCGACAGCCCCGGGGCGGATGCGACAGTGACCGTGGAGGCCCGCAGCACAGGACCCCGTGACGCCCGACGAAAGGCGGTGGGCACCATGGAGGCGGCTCTGGTCGTAGGTGTCGACGGATCGGAGTCGAGCCTGGAGGCGCTCGACTGGGCGGTGCGCGAAGCGGCCCGGCACGCCCTGCCGCTGCGCCTGGTGTACGCCTCCCTGTGGGAGCGCTACGAGCCCGCCGTGCCGTCCGCCGGCGCGCGCAACCCGTTCGAGCAGGTGACGGTGGAGAACACCGTCGCCTCCGCCGTGCAGCGCGCCCGCCGGACCGACCCGGGGGTGAGGATCGGCGCCGACGTGGTCGCCGACGATCCGGCGGCCGCACTGCTGCGGGCCGGACGGGACGCCTTCGCGGTGGTGACCGGCTCGCGGGGCCGGGGGGAGCTGGCCGGCCTGCTGCTCGGCTCGGTCGGCCTGACCGTGGCAGCACGCGCCGGCTGCCCGGTGATCGTGGTCCGCGGCGACCAGGCCGGCATCCACGGCACCCACCAGCGGATCCTGCTCGGCGCCGCAGACCCGGCCCGGGCCGGCGAGGCGGCCCGGTTCGCCTTCCGCGAGGCCCTGGCACGCGACTGCACCCTGGACGTCGTACGAGCCTGGCGCCGCCCCGCGCCCCCGGCCGCCGACCGCCGGCCGCCGGCCGGGGAAGCCGCGTCCGACCACGAGCAGCGCGCCTCCGCGCTCCTCGACGACCTGCTGCGGCAGCCCGCGGCGGAACGGCTCGGGCCGCGGCTGCGCCGGCACACGGTGGAAGGACCGGCCCGCAGGGTACTCGTGAACCGCTCGGCCGCCGCGGACCTCGTGGTCATCGGCGCGCAACGCCGGCACGGCCGCCACGGCCTGCAACTGGGGACGGTGGCGCACACGCTGCTGCACCACGCGGCCTGCCCGGTGGCCGTGGTGCCGCAACGGGCGTGACCGGCGGCCGGGTCCGGCCCGGCGCCGCAGTACGCACCGTCAGGCAACGCGAGGAGAGGACGGGTCGAGTGACGGACGGCATCTGGGAGTACGAGGGCTACGACCCCGTGGACGAGCGGCTCCGGGAGTCCCTGTGCACCCTCGGCAACGGCTACTTCGCCACCCGCGGGGCGCTCCCCGAATGCACCGCCGACGACGTGCACTATCCGGGCACCTACATCGCCGGCTGCTACAACCGGCTCACCTCCGAGGTGGCCGGACGCCGGGTCGAGAACGAGGACATGGTCAACGTGCCGAACTGGCTGCCGCTGCGCTTCCGCCTCGACGGCGGGCAGTGGCTCACCCCCGACACGGCGACGGTCCTCGACCACCGGCAGCTGCTGCACCTGGCGTCCGGCCTGCTGGAGCGGTGGACACGCTACGGCCTGGGCGAGGGCAGGGTGCTGGTGGTGCGTCAGCAGCGGCTGGCGCACATGGGCGACCCGCACGTCGGCGCGCTGCGCACCGAGTTCACGGCCGAGGGCTTCTCCGGCGAACTCCAGGTCGAGGCGGCCCTGGACGCCGGAGTCACCAACAGCGGAGTGGCCCGCTACCGCGACCTCGACGGCCGCCACCTGATCCACGTGCACACCGGCACCGCCACCACCGACACGGTCTGGCTGCGCTGCCGCACCCGCACCTCCGACATCCGCATCGGCATCGCCGCACGGCTGACCGCCGACGCGCCCGCCACCGCCCGGCACGAGGGGCGGCGGGCCGTCCAGGAGGTCCGCCTGCACCTGGCGGAGGGGCGCCCCGTGGTCATCGACAAGACCGTCGCGCTGCACACCTCCCGCGACCCCGCGATCAGCGACCCGCTGTACGCGGCGACCCATCGGGTCGGCCGGGCCCCCGGGTTCGACGTCCTGGTCGACGACCACCTCACGGCCTGGGACCAGCTGTGGCGCCGGGCCGACCTCGACGTGCCCGGCGAGTCGGGCCGCATCCTGCGCCTGCACCTGTTCCACGTGCTGCAGACGCTCTCGCCGCACACCGCCGACCTCGATGTCGGCGTGCCCGCCCGGGGACTGCACGGCGAGGCGTACCGGGGCCACGTCTTCTGGGACGAGCTGTTCGTCCTGCCGTATCTGAACCTGCACTTCCCCGAGGTGTCCCGGGCCTTGCTGCGCTACCGCCACCGGCGCCTCGAACAGGCCTGCACCGCCGCCCGGGACGCGGGCCGCCGGGGCGCGATGTTCCCGTGGCAGAGCGGCAGCGACGGCCGCGAGGAGACCCAGCAGCTGCACCTCAACCCCCGCTCGGGACGCTGGCTGCCCGACCACTCGCGGCTCCAGCACCACGTCGGCTCCGCGATCGCGTACAACGTCTGGCAGTACTGCGAGGCCAGCGGCGACGCCGAGTTCCTGCACACCAAGGGCGCCGAGATGCTGCTGCAGGTCGCCCGCTTCTGGGCCGACGCGGCCGTCTACGACGAGGGTATGCGGCGCCACCGCATCAGGGGCGTCGTCGGCCCCGACGAATACCACGAGGCCTACCCGGACGCGACCCGGCCCGGCCTCGACGACAACGCCTACACCAATGTCACGGCGTCCTGGGTGCTCAGCCGCGCCCTGGAGCTGGTGGACCTGCTGCCCGAGCCGCGCCGCCGCGAACTCGTCGAGCGCACCGGGCTGGACGGCAGCGAACTGGAGCAGTGGGAGGACATCTCCCGCACCCTCCACGTGCCCTTCCACGAGGGCGTCATCAGCCAGTTCGAGGGCTACGGCAACCTCGCCGAACTCGACTGGGAGGGCTACCGCGAGAGTTACGGCGACATCCGCCGCCTGGACCGGATCCTGGAGGCGGAGGGCGACAGCGTCAACCGCTACCAGGCATCCAAACAGGCCGACGTGCTGATGCTCGGCTACCTGTTCTCCCCGGCCGAACTGCGCGAGCTGTTCCACCGGCTGGGGATACGGCTCGACGAGGACACCTGGATCCGCACGGTCGACTACTACCTGCGCCGCACCAGCCACGGCTCCACCCTCAGCGGCCTGGTGCACGGCTGGGTGCTGGCCCGGTGCCGGCGGTCGGAGGCGTGGAAGTTCTGCCAGGATGCCCTGCAGGGCGACATCGCCGACGTGCAGGGCGGCACCACCGGCGAGGGCATCCACCTGGGCGCCATGGCCGGCACCCTCGACCTCGTCCAGCGCGGCCTGACCGGCCTCGAGACCAGGAGCGGCGCGCTGTGGCTGGACCCGGTGCCGCTGCCGGAGCTGTCGTCGTACGGGTTCGCCATGCGCTACCAGGGCCACTGGGGCGTGCGCCTGCGGCTGCAGCGCGGGCAGATGGAGATCATCGTGCCGTCGTCCGAGGAGTCCCCGATCGACGTGCGGCTGCCGGACCGCGCGGTACGGCTGGAACCGGGGGAGACCAGCCGCCTGACGCTCCTCGGCTGACCGCCGGGCGGCCGGACCGGGACGGCGGGGACGGGGGCGGCGGAGCGGCGGGGCGGGGTGCGGCGGGACGGGGCGGGACGGTGGTGCGTGCCGGGCGGTCAGGCCGTGACCACGGCGAGCGGGCAGGCGGTGTGCCGGGCGACGGCGTACGCGACCGGGCCGAGTCCGCCCCGGCCGTCGCACCCCACGACCATCAGATCGGCGTGGTGCGAGGCCCGGATCAGTGCCTGCGCCGGATCGGACAGGACGACGTCCTCGAAGACCCGGACGGCCGGGTACTTCGCCCGCCAGGGCCGCAGCGCCCGCGTCAGCAGCCGCAGCTCCCGCTCCGCCCGCGCGGCGTGCCGCGCCGCCGACGTCGCGCGGTCCGCGGGCCCGGGCGCACGGAGCGGAGGCGGCCCCGCGTACAGCGCGTTCAGCCGCGCCCCGTGCAGCCGCGCGGTGTCGAACGCGAAGTCGACCGCGCCGTCCGCCGGATCGTCGGCGTCCACGGCAGCCAGGACCTTGTCCGGACGGCCGGCCGGGGGCCGCGGGGCCGGTCCGGCCGCGGTCCGCGGGGCCGGTCCGGCCGGGGGCCGCGGGGCCGGTCCGGCCGGGACCAGCACGGCCGGGACCAGCACGACCGGGCACCGTGCGGCGCCGGCGACCACCCGGGCCGTCGAGCCAGGCGTCAGCCCGGTGCGCCTGCCCTCGCCGCGCAGGCCGAGCACCGTCATCGCCGCGTCCGCACCCCGCTCCAGCAGGACGGCGCCGGGCTCGCCCGTCAGCCGTACGTTCTCCACCGCCACCGTCGGGCACCGCTCGGCGGCGAGAGCGGCGGCCACGGCCTCCGGGCGCGGCGCGTCCGGCCCGGCGGGCGGCGCCACGTGCACCACACACAGCGGCAGGTCGCGCAGCACGGCTTCCCGCGCGGCCCACTCCACGGCCGGGCGGCTGCGCGCCGACCGGTCCACACCGACGACGATCACCTGCTTCATGGCGTCGGCCTCCAGCTCGGCGTTCCGTCCCCCTCCATGCCAGCGTGGCCCGGCCGGCTCCGCCGAGGATGGGCCGGATGGTCCCGTGCCGAGTCCCGGCGGCCCCTACCCGCCCGTCGGCGGGCCGGGGAGGCTGGCCATCAGCGGCGGTATACGCGCCGAACGGGGCGGGCCCCGCCGCACGTGGTGAGGCACGAACGGGAGGTGGCGGCCGTGATGTACTGGAACCGGCAGGGCATGCCGGGCTGGGCCTGGTCCGCCGGGTCGGTCGGCATGGTCCTGTTGTGGGCCCTGCTCATCGTCGTCGCGATGGTCGTTCATCGCGCGGTGAGCCGGACTCCCGAGCCCCCGCACCCGCCCGCGACGACGTCGTCCGAGCAGCTGCTCGCCGAGCGGTTCGCCCGGGGCGAGATCGACGAGGAGGAGTACGGACGCCGCCTGCGCGTGCTGCGCGCGGACTGCCCCACCCTCAGCAAACACTGACCCGCGACACCGGCCGCCCCGGCTCCTGCGAGGGGAGGTGCGCCATGTCGGCGCAACCCATTGACACGACCACCATCACGGACCTGGTGGCAGCCGCGACGGCCGCCCCCTCGATGCACAACGCACAACCGTGGCGCTTCCGGTACGTCTCCGGCACGCGCACCTTCGAACTGCGCCCCGACCTCAGCCGCGCCATGACGCGCACCGACCCCGACAACCGCGCGCTGTGCCTCGGCTGCGCGGCCGCCCTGTTCAACCTGCGCGTCGCCGCGGCCCACGCCGGCTGGGACGTGGACACCCGGCTGCTGCCCAGCCCGTCCGACCCCGACCTGTACGCCACCGTGCGCCTCACCGGCACCGGCGGTCCGGACCGCGAGCTGGCCCGGCTGTTCCCGGCGATCAGCCGCCGCCACACCAGCCGGCACCCCTTCACGGAGCAGCCCATCCCGCGGGAGGTGGCGGACGCCCTGTGCGACGCCGCCCGGCAGGAGGGCGCACAGATGGCCTTCCCTGACGCCTGGCACGTGGAGGCGCTGCTCGACCACATCTATGACGTCGAGGGGCGCGACAGCGTACGGCCCGAGCGGTTCGAGGACATCCAGAACTGGACCCGCATCGGGCCGCAGGAGGCCGAAGCGGCCGTCGACGGGATCCCGGACTACGCCTTCGGCCCGAGGAAGTCGGGAGGACGGGCCCCGGTCCGGGACTTCGCCGGCCGCCGCCCCGTCCCCGGCCGGACGGCGGCGGTCTTCGAGACCGTTCCGCAGCTGGCCCTGCTCGGCACCACCAACGACCGCAGGGTCGACTGGCTGCGCGCCGGACAGGCGATGGAACGGGTGCTGCTGCTCGCCACGCTGCACGGACTGTCCACGTCCCTCAGCTCCCACTCCCTGGAACAGCACGACCTGCGTGAGCTGGCCCGGGACCCCGTCTCCGCGATGGGTTTCGTCCAGATGGTGCTGCGCCTCGGCTACGGCCCCACGGGCGTCGCGAGCCCACGCCGACCAGTACCCGAGGTACTCGACATCGACTAACCCCCACCCGGCCGCCCACGCCCGCCCCGGCCGCCCGCGCCGGGCGTGGCCGCCCGTACCCGCCTCGGCCGCCTGTTCCGCAGTGCGGTCGCCCGGTCCCCGGCGTGGTCGGCCCGACCCTGCACGGTCGCCCGTCGCTGGGCCGGTCGCCCGCCCTCGCCATGGTTGCCCCGTTTCCGGCGTGGCCGCTGGTCCCGGCGTGGTTGCTCGGTCCCCAGCGCGGTCGCCCGGTAGCCGCCGCGGTCGCCCGGTCCCCGGCGTGTTCGGCCCGTGCTGCCACAGTCGCCCGTCCCTGCATAGTCGCCCGTCCCTGCACGGTCGCCCGTACCCGCCTCGGTCGCCCGTTTCCGGCGTGGCCGCCTGTTCCGCGGCTTGGCCGCCCGGTTCCTGGCGCGGTCGCCCGTCGCTGGGCCAGTCGCCCGCCCTTGCCATGGTCGCCCCGTTCCCGGCGTGGCCGCCGTTCCCGGCGTGGTTGCTCGGTCCCCAGCATGGTTGCCCGGTAGCCGGCGTGGTCGGCCCGTCCCTACACGGTCGCCCGTACCCGCCTCGGTCGCCCGCGCCCGCCTCGGTCGCCTGTTCCGCGGCGCGGTCGTCCGTCGCTGGCGCGGTCGCCTGCCCTCGCCATGGTCGCCCCGGCCCTGCCACGGTCGTCCCGTCCCCGGCGCAGTCGCCCCGTTCCCGGTGCGTAGCCCGTGCCCTTGCCTGTCCCCGTCGTCGCCTGCCCTGTGCCGTGGCCAGTGTCCGGCGTCGGCGCCGTCCCCCGCGCCCAGGTGCCCTGGTACTGCTCCGGCGTCGACCCCTCGTGGCCGACGGCGGCGCTCCTCGGGCCCGGGTCGGCTTGCGGCGCGTTTCTCGGTCTGGAGGTCGGTCGGAGCACACGGACGCTGCCGAGCGGCGCGCGTGGCGTGCCGCTCGGCAGGCGGGAGCGGTCGGCCCGGTGCCGTGGTCTGCCGTGACGTGGGAGGCGATCGGTAGCAGGCTGCGCTGCGCTGCGCTGCGTTCGCGAGAGGCGGCGGCGATCGTGCGGGCTGTGCCGGCGTGAGTCGGTCGCCGGCGTCTCTGTGCGCGTTGGGCACAGCACCTTGGCCTCTCGCCCGGGGCAGGCGGAAGCCCTGCCGCCGACGGTGTCTGCAGCGTTCGCCAGGGGGCGGGAGGCGGCGTGGCTGCGGTCGGGGTCGGCCGGCGGTGCGTGTCTGCGCTCGCTACCGGCGGGGGCGGACGGCCGCCGTCGGTGGCGTGGCGGTGTGTGCCGCGTCGGCCCGGGTCGGTCGGTGGCGCCCGCCCGCGCCACGCCCGAGGCTGCGGCCTGTCGCCGGTGCGGCGGACGCCCCTCCGGCCGGTGCCGCGGCGCATGGCCGGTGGCCGGTCCTTGGCGGCCGGGGGCGAATGCGGGGGCGGCGGGTGCGGTGGTGTCGGGTGGGCCGGCGCGCGGTCAGTCCGGTGTGTCCAGGGACTGCGCGGCCAGCTCCTTGATCCGGGCCTTCTTCGCCCGCAGCCGCTCGCCCTCGGCGCGCCAGCGGCGGCGGGCCAGCGGGTGCCGGCGGGAGGGCTCGCGCCGCTGCCAGTCCCGCAGCGCGATCACGGCGCACGCGTCCTCCACGACCAGCACCATCACCGTCGGCAGCACGAGCGCGGCCTCCACGCCCACGGTGCGCTCGGCGCACGGCAGATGCAGCAGCGTCGCGGGGCGCCGGTCCGACCGGCGGGAGGGAAGCGCGTTCATGGGAACCACCTCCGGAGGTCCTGCCGGCGGTCCACGGCCGGCGACGGACAGGGCATGCCGCCATCCTGCCGGGGCCGGGAGCCGGTGCGGCATGGGCCGACCGGCCCTCCGCACGGTCCACCGGGCCCTCGACCCGCGCGCACCGACGCCGGCCGGGCAGCGCGTCGGCGAGCCGGCCGCGGCCCGGGGCTGCGGACCGGTCCCCCCGGCACCCCTGACTCCGGATGTCGTTCAGCGGGCGAGGGAGAAGTAGTTCTCCTCCTCCTGCGTGAAGTGCAGGCGCAGTACCGTGTGCAGCCCGTAGAGGCTGGCCCGCAGGTCGTCGAGCTGCTCGGGGGCGAGCGTCCCGTCCGGTCCGGCGAGCGCGAGGTGGGTGGCGATGCGCCGCGAGAGGCGTTCGATCTCGGCGTGCGCGCGGCTCATGGTGGCCGTCGCCTCGGGACCGCCGAGCGCGGGCGCCAGCGCCGGATACAGCTCGTGCTCCTCGGCGTACTCGTGCGGCAGCAGCCGCTCGGTCAGCAGCCGGTGCACTTCGGCCACCGGCGCCAGGGACCGCGGACCGGCGCCCTCGGCGAGGTGGTCGGCGGCGTCCCGCACGGCCTCCAGGACGTCCTGCAGATCGTCGTGCTCGGCCGCGAACCGGTGGATCAGGGCCTCCGCGGCGGGCTGCAACTGCGGCCGTTCGGCCCGGTCGTCGCGCAGCGCGCGCAGGGCGTTGAGGATGACCGCGACGTCGATGCCCTCCTGCAGCAGCGCGCCGACGGCGGGCGGCAGCAGCCCGAAGGCGGCCGCGGCCATGGCGGCCAGCGACAGCAGCATGCCGCCCAGCGCGCTCTGCACGGCGATGCGCCGGGACCGTACGGCGATGGCGACCGCGTCGGCGAGGCGGTCCACGCGGTCGGTCGTCAGCACGATGTCGGCGGCCTCGGAGGAGGCGGTGGAGCCGCGGGCGCCCATCGCCACGCCGATGTCCGCGGCGGCCAGCGCCGGCGCGTCGTTCACGCCGTCGCCGACCATCACGGTCACGGCGGACTCCCGTTCGGCCCGCACCGCGGCGACCTTGCCGGCCGGGGTGAGCCCGGCCCGCACGTCGTCGAGGCCGAGCACGGCGCCGACCTCGCGGGCGGGTTCGGCACGGTCGCCGGTGAGCATCACCAGCCGCTCGAGCCCGGCCGCGCGCAGCCTGCGCAGGGTCCGCGGCGCGTCCGGCCGCACCGGGTCGCGCAGCAGGACCGCGCCGACCGGGTGCTTGTCGACGCTCAGCCAGGCCACGGCCGCCCCGTCCAGCAGGGCCCGGTTGTCCGCCGCCCGCGCCCAGTCCGGCCGTTCGGCGTGCTCGGCGAGCCGTCCCACGGCCATCCGGCGTCCCGCCACGACGCCGGTGACCCCGGTGCCGGGCTCCTCGGTCATGTCCGAGGGCACCGACAGGTGCAGCCCCCGCCCGAGGGCGGCGCCGACGACGGCCTCCGCGAGGACGTGCGGGGAGTACTGGTCGAGCGAGGCGGCCAGCCGCAGCACCTGGGCCGGCTGCCACCCGGGCGCCGCCACCACGTCCAGCACCCGCGGGCGCCCGCCGGTGAGGGTGCCGGTCTTGTCCAGCAGCAGGGTCCGGGCCCGGCCGAGGTTCTCCAGCGCCCCGCCGTCGCGGATCACCACGCCGAGGCGGGACGCGCGGGACAGGCCGGAGACGACGGCCACCGGCGCCGCCAGCAGCAGCGGACACGGCGTGGCGACCACCAGCACCGCCACCGCCCGCACCGCCGACCCCGACACCAGCCAGGCCAGCCCCGCGGCCGCCACCGACAGCGGCAGGAACCAGGCCGCGTAGCGGTCGGCCAGCCGGACCACGGGAGCGGACTCGGCGCCGGCCTGCCGCGCCAGCCGCACGATCTCCGCGTAGGTGCTGTCCTGTTCGGTCGCCGTGGCCCGCAGCTCGAAGGCGCCGCCCGCGTTGACCGCGCCGCTGCGCACCGTCTCGCCCTCGGGGCGCCGCACGGTCAGGGACTCGCCGGTCAGCACGGACTCGTCGAGGACGGCCGGATCGCCGACGACCCGGCCGTCCACCGGGACGACCTCGCCCGGGCCGACGACCAGCAGGTCACCGGCCGCCACCTCGGCCAAAGGCACCGTGCGCACCTCGGCGCCGGTGCGCCGCCGCGCGTTGCGGGGCGCGTGCTCCAGCAGGGCGCGCAGGTCACGGGAGGCCCGCCGCTGGGCGGCCGCCTCCAGGGTGCGTCCGGTGGCGAGCATCAGCGCGATCAGCGCACCGGCCAGGTACTCGCCGACGGCCAGCGTGCCCCCGAGCGCCAGCACCGCGATGACGTCCACGCCCGCGTGCCCGTGCCGCAGCGCGTGCAGCACCCACACCACCGCGGGAACCACCGCCGCCGCGGTCCCCACGGCCCAGGACAGGTCGGCGAGTTCCGGCATGCCGAGGAGTCGGAGGACGCCGCCGACCAGCAGCGCCGCCGCCGTGACGGCCAGCAGGAGCGGTTCGAGCCCCGGAGGCCGAAGCGAGTTCAGCGTGCGGCGTAGCGGTGTCCCCGACATCATGTGCTCCTAACTCTTTCCCCCTCTGTCCCCGGGCCGTCAGTCGTGCGGGACGACGGCGACGGGGCACGGCTCGTGGTGCAGGGCGGCGTGCGCGACCGGCCCGAGCTTCCAGGCGAGGTAGGACGGGTGCCGGCGGCGCCCGACCACGGTGAGCCGGCTGTGCTCGGAGGCCGACAGCAGCACCTGGGCCGCGGAGCCCTGCGCCAGGTGCTCCACCACGCGGATGTCCGGGAACTTCTCCCGCCACGGGGCGAGCACCGCCGTGAGCCGGGCGTGTTCCTCCGTCTCGTGCAGCACGGCGGCCCCGTGCGGGTGCGGCAGCGGGGACTCGGCCGGCAGGGCGTGCACCGCCCGGACCGCGCACCGGTGCGTCCCGGCGGCGGTGAACGCGAACTCCAGCAGCGCGTCGGAGGCCGGGCCGTACTCCTGCACACCCACCACCACCTCGTCGCGCCCGCTCGCCGCGGGGTGCTCCCACCCCTCCTCGACGGCCGGGTCACCCGCCCGGACGGTGACGATCGGGCACTGCGCGAGGGCGAGGACGTGCAGGCTGATGGAGCCGAGCAGGAAGCTCGCGACCGAGCCGAGTCCGCGGGAGCCGAGCACCAGCATGGCGGCGCTCTCACTGAGCTCCAGAAGCGCCTTCGCGGCCGGGTCGGAGACCAGTTCGGTGGTCATGGACAGGTCGGGGTACCGGTGGAGCAGCTCCGCCTCGGTGCGCTGCAGCACCTGTCCGCCGTACCGCTGCTTGCTCAGGGCCTCCTGGGCGATGGGCACGTCGAGCGGCTGGGTGGTCCAGGAGTGCAGCAGCAGGACGGGCAGCTTCCGGTCCGCCGCCTCGCGCGCGGCCCACCAGGCGGCCGTCACGCTCGCCGGCGAACCGTCGAGCCCTGCGACGACGGGACGACTGGTCATGGCGCACCTCCCACTCGGACAGCCGGGGCAGCGCTGCCGCGCGTGATTCCCCGATTTCAGGGTCCCTCCCAGGACGTCCGGCCCGGGAGGGCCGGTCGGTGTGCTCTTCGGGCCCGTACGGCCCACTGCGGCGCGGCGGCGCGGGACGGAGGGTGGGACGCGTAGGAGTGAGCCGGGGGCCGCCCGGCCGACGACGCCGGGCCCCGGGCACTGCCGCACGCCGTGCGACGGCCTCCGGGACCCACCGAGAAGGAGGCCTGCGATGACCGGTCCGGCTGCGGCGGGGACGGACGGTTCGGCGTCATGACCGTGGACGAGCCGGCGACGGCCTTGCCCCTCCGGCCCGGCTCCCCGGGGGAACGCCCCGCCGGGCTGCCCGGCGCCTGCCGGATGGCGCCCCGGCAGGTCGCGGCGCGCCTCGGGGTCGACCCGGCCCGCGGACTCGGCTCCCGTGAGGCCGCCGACCGGGCGGCCGCCTGCGGGCCCAACCGGCTGGCCGAACCGGCGCGGCGGCCCGAGTGGCTGAAGTTCCTGGACCAGTTCCGCAACTGGCTCATCGGCGTCCTGCTGATCGCGGCCGTGGTCGCCGGGGCGATCGGCGAGGTCAAGGACGCCGTGGTGATCACCGTCGTCCTGCAGATCAACGCCGTGCTCGGCTATCTGCAGGAACGGCGCGCCGAGCGCAGCCTGGAGGCGCTGCGCCGGATGCTGGTGCCCACCGCCCGGGTCCGCCGCGACGGCCGGGAACGGCTGGTGGACGCGGCGGACCTGGTCCCCGGCGACGTGGTGGTGCTGGAGGCCGGTGACCGGGTGCCGGCCGACGGGCGGCTGGTCGTCGCGGAGTCGGTGGAGGCGGCGGAGGCGGCCCTGACGGGGGAGTCGCAGCCCGTCGCCAAGAACCTGGCGGTGGTCGGAGGGGAGACGGACGCCCCGGTCCAGCTCGCCGAGCGCACTGGTGAGCTGTTCATGAACACCTCGCTGACCAGGGGCCGAGCCGAGATGATCGTCACGGCCACCGGCATGCGCACCGAACTCGGCGCCATCGCCGAGTCGCTGCGCACCAGCACCGAGCCGCCCACGCCGCTGCAGGTCCAGCTGGACAGCCTGGGCCAACGGCTGGCGCTGCTCAGCGGCGTCGCGGTCGTCGTCTACGCCGTCATCTCGCTGCTGCGCGGCGAGTCGCCGGGGGACATCGCGCTGCGGGCCGTGGCGCTGGCCGTCGCCGCCATCCCCGAGGGCCTGCCCGCCGTCCTCGCCCTGACCCTCGCGCTCGGGGTGTACCGCATGGCGCGCCGCGGCGCCGTCGTCAAGCGCCTCGCCTCGGTGGAGTCCCTCGGCTCGGCGACGGTCGTGTGCAGCGACAAGACCGGCACCCTGACGCTCAACGAGATGACCGTGCGGACCCTGTGGACCCGCGGCCGCTTCTTCGACGTCACGGGCGAGGGCTACGACACCGCGGGCGCCCTCCGCCCGCACGGCGCCGACGGCGACGTGTCCGGCGCCGGCGCCGGACACGTCGTCGGCGCCGGAGCCGGTGCCGACGCCGACGCCGAAGCGCTGCGCACGGCGGTGGTGCCCTTCGCCCTGTGCAACGACGCGCGCCTGGCCGACGGCGGGCCCGTCGGGGACCCCACCGAGGCGGCGCTGGCGGTGCTGGCGGTGAAGGCCGGGGTGGACGTCGACGGGCTGCGCGCGCGCCGGCCGCGCACCGGCGAGGTGCCGTTCGACGCGGCCGCCAAGTACATGGCCACCTTCCACGACGAACCCGATGAACCCGGCGAACCCGGCGGCCGCACCCTGGTCCAGGTCAAGGGCGCCGTGGACGTGCTGCTGCCGCTGTGCGACACCGTCCTCACCGACGACGGCGTACGCGACCTCGACGACCGGCGCAGGAGCGAGATCCTCGCCGCCGCCTCGCGGCTGGGCGGCCGGGGCCTCAGGGTCCTCGGGGCGGCCGGCGCCGTGGTGGACGGCGCGGCCCCGGCGCGCGGCCGCGGCGGACTCGGCGGGCTGACGCTGACGGCGGTCGCCGGCATCGCCGACCCGCCCCGGCCGCAGGCGCGGGACGCGCTGGCGCTGTGCCGCACGGCGGGCGTCGCCGTCAAGATGATCACCGGGGACCACGCCGACACCGCGGCGGCCGTCGCCCGCGAACTGGGGCTGGGCGGCGAGGTGGTGACGGGCGCGGACCTGGACCGGATGACCGACGGCGAACTGGCCGCGCGCATCGAGGACATCGGCGTGTTCGCCCGCGTCGCACCGGAGCACAAGGTGGCCATCGTGCGGGCGCTGTCCAGCCGGGGCCACATCGTCGCCATGACCGGTGACGGCGTCAACGACGCGGCGGCGCTGCGGGCCGCCCACATCGGGGTGGCCATGGGCCGCACCGGCACCGACGTGGCCAAGGAAGCCGCCGACATGGTGCTCACCGACGACGACTTCTCCACGATCGTGCGGGCCGTGCGCGAGGGACGCGCCATCTACGACAACATCGTCAAGTTCGTGCGCTTCCAGCTGGCCACCAACATCGGCGCCATCCTCACGCTGCTGGGCGCCTCCCTGGCCGGGCTGCCCGCGCCGCTGACGACGGCCCAGCTGCTGTGGGTCAACATCATCATGGACGGGCCGCCCGCGATGGCGCTGGCCGTGGACCCCGCCCGCGACGACGTGATGCGGCAGCCGCCGCGCGATCCGGCGGAGCGCATCCTGGACGCCCGCCGGCTGCGCGCCATCGGCCGGGCCGGAGCCGTCATGGCCCTCGGCACGGTCGTCCTGCTCGCCGCGGCCCGCTCCGCCTACGGCACGGACACCGCGCTGACCATGGCGTTCACCACGTTCGTCCTCTTCCAGCCGTTCAACTCGCTCAACGCCCGCGCGGACGACGGGCCCGTGCTGGGCCGCCACCAGCTGCGCAACCGGACGCTGTGGCTGTGCCTGGCCGGCATCGTCGCCGTGCAGGTGGCGGCGGTCCACGTGCCGTGGATGCGCGCCCTGTTCGGGACCGTGCCGCTCGGGGCGGCGCAGTGGGCCCTGTGCCTGCTGACCGCCTCCACCGTGCTGGTCGTCGAACTGCTCGTGCGGGCCGTGGGCTCCCGCCCGGCCCGGCGCCCGGCCGCGGGCTGAGGGCCGGTCGGTGGGGCCGTACGGGCCCGTACGGCCCATGCGGGAGCGGAACGGCGGCCCGACGCTGGATGCGGCAGGCGCGAACCCCGCCGCGGCCGGGCCGCCCGGCGAGGGGTTCGGCCGCGAGGGGACTGCCGTCCGCGGTACCCGGCCGCCGTGACCGGGCCGCACGGAGAAGGGATGAGCTGCCATGCGTGAACCGGTCGTGGTGGGGGTGGACGGCACTCCGTCGAGCCTGGCCGCCGTCGAAGCGGCGGCGTGGGAGGCCGACCGGCGCGGGGTGGGGCTGCAGCTGGCGTACGCCGTCGCATGGCCCTCGGACCCCGTGCCGGCGGGCGTGCCGCCGTGGGACCCGGACGGCGCCGGGCCGGACGGGACGCTGAGCCTTGCCGAGGAGCGGGCCCGCCGGGTCGCCCCCGGCCTGCCGATCACCAGCGAGGTCCTCGTGGGCGAGCCCGCGACGGTGCTGGAGAGCGAGTCGCGTCACGCGACGCTCACCGTGGTCGGCGGTGCGCGCACCGACCGGTTCGGCGGGCCGGCGCGCGACTCGGTCACCGGACGGCTGACCGCTCACGGCTCCTCCCCGGTGCTCGTGGTCCGCGGCACGCCGCAGCCCGGCGGCCCCGTCGTGCTGGTCGACGACGCCTCGACGGCGGGCCGGGCCGTGGCCGCCTTCGCCTTCGCCGAGGCCGCCGAGCGGGGTGTCGACCTGGTGGTCCTGCACGTGGACGGTCAGCTGCCCCACCTGCCGTTCGGACCGGTGGACGGTACGAGGTCCGCCCACCGCGCCGCGACCCTGTCCGTGCTGTGCCAGCGGCACCCGGACGTCACCGTGCGCCTGCGGCGCAGCAGGGGCCGGACCGGTGCCGCCGTCGAGAAGGAGACCGCCGGCGCCCAGCTCGTCGTGGTCGGCGCGTACAGCCGCGGCCGGGTCGCGGAAGCGATGCAGGGCTCGGCGGGACGCGCGGTGCTGCGGCACGCGCGGTGCCCCGTCGCCGTGGTCCCCACCGTGAACGGCGCCGAGGTTCGCACCGCGAACGGCGTCGAGGTCCCCACCACGAATGGCGTCGCGGCTCCCACCATGAACGGCGCCGCGGTTCGCACCGCGGACGGCGGGGGATCGACGACCGCGGACGGCAAGGGATCGATGACCGCGGACGGGGAGGGAGTGATCGCGGCGGACGGCGAGGGATGACGACCGCACGGTGCGAGCGGGGGGGGGGGGGGGGGGGGGAACCCCCGGGCCCCCCCCCCCCCCCGGGGGGGGGGGGGGGGGGCGGGGGGGCCCCCCCCCCCCCGCGCGGC
>NZ_JBIRUY010000028.1:0-40932 GCF_044335305.1 Streptomyces sp. NPDC020490
AACAGAACTGACCACTCGTCAGCTATCTCTCCCGTCACAAAGTGACCAACGACGCGCAACACTCCACGTCACGGAGTGTCGTTGCAGTACTAGGACCGTCCGGCCGGCTCCCGCCGGGCCGCGGCCGCCGCCGTCCCTTTCCGGCCGGAAACCGGAGGAGTACGTCTCCTTCCGCTTGGGTACCCGCCTGACAACACGGCGGCGCACGCGGCACGACTGCCGCCGGCGGCGGGCTGCTTCATGCGGCGCCCGCCCCAGGATCAAGGCTGCATGGGAGCCATACATGTTGACGACGCGGCGCGCGTCCGGCCGGCAGGTGATCACACTCGACGTGGTCGTCGACATAGCCAATGCGGGCGAGGTGGGCCGTGAGCTGACGGAGCTGGTCCGCCGGTGTCCCGAGCCGTGTGTCGTCGTCGACGTGCGGACGCCCATCGTCACCGCCGCCGGTGTGAGCATGCTGGAGCTGGTCCGCGCCGAGGCGGTCTACCGCGGCAAGGCCCTCCGGGTCGTGGTGCATCACCGGCTGGCCCACCAGGTGATGCGGATCGCGGGTGTCGAGCGGCTGCTCGACGTCCGCCCGGGTCCCCGCGAGGCACCGCAGGGCAGCGGCTGACGCCGCCCGCCGCGGCCGCGCTGCCGCGCCGGACGGGCGGCAGTACCCGGCCCTCGTCTCCCGAACTCCGGGCCGGTGAGGGCGAGTCGCCCGTGGGCGAAACGGGGCGGCGCTCCGCCACCGCCGCGTGACCGCCGTCCCGCGCGCCGTCCGCCGAACCCCGCCGTGTGACCAGGACGAACGCCGGATGCCTCCGCGTGAACAGTGGGCGAAGCCCTGTCGCGGAGGCTTCTTGGGCCCCGTTTCGGAGCCATAGTCTCCGCAGCATGTCCGACACCTCCCGCCGCAGGATCCTCGGTGCTCTCGCCGGTGGTACCGCGCTGTCCCTCCTGCCCCCGTCGCTCCTCAAGGCCATGGCCGCGCCGATGCCGCGCGGCGGCATGAACGCGATCGAGCACGTCATCGTGCTGATGCAAGAGAACCGCTCCTTCGACAACTACTTCGGCACCCTCAAGGGCGTGCGCGGCTTCGGTGACCGCACCCCCCTGCGCCTGCCCGGCGGCGCCGACGTCTTCAGGCAGCCCCGGGCCGGCGGCGACGTCCTTCCCTTCTCGGCCCGTCAGGCGGCGGTCGAGGCCGGCCGCCCGGAGAGCGACATCCAGTACCTGGGCTCGCTCCCGCACGGCTTCCCGGACGGCATCCAGGCACGCTCGGACGGCTGGTGGGACGACTGGATCGCCGCCAAGGGCCAGAGCACCATGGCCTTCTACGACCGGCGCGACATACCCCTGCAGTACGAACTGGCCGACCGGTTCACCATCTGCGACTCCTACTTCTGCTCCGTGTACGGCTCGACCAACCCCAACCGCAACTACCTGTGGACCGGCACCACGGGCTTCGAGCCGGACGGCGTGAACAGAGCCGTCACCAACGCCGCCTACTCCTACACCCACGCCGGATACGACTGGACCACCTACCCCGAGCGCCTGGAGGCGGCCGGGGTCTCGTGGCAGATCTACCAGGAGTGGGACAACTTCACCGACAACGCGGTCGAATACTTCCGGCCGTGGAAGCGGATCGGCCGGAAGATCCTCTCCAAGGTCAGCGGGCAGTACTCCACCACCGAGCAGTTCTACGACAGCCTCTGGGGCAAGACCTCCGCGCAACGGCAGGAAGCGCTCGCCCAGTTCCAGCAGGGCGTGGACTCGCTGACCGAGGCCGAGCGCCGGCTCTTCCTGCGCGGCGCCTACCGCTCCGAGCCGGACACCCTGATCCCCCGGCTCACGGCGGACATCAAGAACGGCACGCTCCCCAGGGTGAGTTGGGTGGTACCCACGGCGGCGCTCTCCGAGCACCCCGGCTCCTCCACCCCGGTCGGCAGCGCCAACCTCGTCTACGACCTGCTCGACGCCCTCGCGAGCGACCCCGAGACCTGGTCGAAGACGGTGCTGTTCATCAACTTCGACGAGAACGACGGCTACTTCGACCACGTGCCCGCCCCGGTCGCGCCGAAGCCCGACTCCGGCAACAGCGACGACTGGTTCGACGGCCGCCCGATCGGCCCCGGCCCGCGCGTGCCGATGACGGTCGTCTCGCCGTGGACGGTGGGCGGCTTCGTCTCCTCCGAGGCGTTCGACCACACCTCCGTGATCCGCTTCATGGAGCGGTGGACCGGGGTCCGGGAGCCCAACATCAGCGCCTGGCGCCGCAGTGTCTTCGGCGACCTCACCTCCGTCTTCGACTTCCACCGCACCCACCCGCAGCCCGAGGTGGAGCAGCCCGGCCCGGTACCGGCGCCGGTCGGCCGGTGGAACCCCGTTCCGCCGAAGGAGCAGACGCTCCCGGAGCAGGAGACGGGCACCCGCCCCACCCGTCCCCTGCCGTACCGCCTGTCGCTGCGCGCCGATGTCACCGACGGCCGGGTCCGGCTGCGGCTCGGCAACACCGGCACCGCGGCCGCCACCGTCACCGCGTACCCCGGCGACGCCGGCGAGCCGCGGACCTGGACGGTCGCCGCGGGCGGAAGCACCGTGGACACCATCGCCCACGGGCCCGACGGTTACGACCTCCAGGTGCGCGGCCCCGGCTGGTCGACGTGGGAACTGCGCGGCGCCGGCGCCGGCGCCGAGGCGTACCTGGCCGAGCAGGCCGGAGCGGGCCAGGTCATGGTCCACTGCGCCAATCCCTCCTCGACGACCCGGACGCTCCTCGTCGGCGAGTCGGTCTACCCGCGCGACGCCGGCGACCACGTACGGACCGTCACCCTCGCGCCCGGACAGAAGCAGACCGTGCCGGTCCGTCTCGCCCGCCACGGCTGGTACGACATCGTCGTGGTCGACAAGGGCGACCCGGGCTTCCTGCGCCGTATGACCGGCCGCCCGGCCGACGGCAAGCGGGGTGTCACCGACCCGGCCACCGGCACGCTCCCGGCGCTCGCCGCCTCGATCACCCTGCCCGAGCCGCTGCCGTCCCTGGACACCCCGCTCGCCCAGGGCAGCCCGGCCGAGGTCGTCGTCACCCTGACGAACCGGAGCGCGGCCGGGCTGGCCCGCCTCACGGCCACCCTGCTCGCCCCCGCCGGCTGGACGGTCGAGCGGTCCGGGTCCGCGCCGCGGTCACTGGCCGCCGGGAAATCCGCCGACGTCCGCTTCACGGTCACCCCGGCCGCCGACGCCACCGTCGGGAGCCTGATCGTGGCCGCCTACGCGGACGGCAACGGTCTGCTGAAGATCGCCGACGCGCGCGTGCGCAGCAAGGTCGCCGACGCGATGACCGTGGCCCTGACCAGTCCGTCGGCCTCGCCGAAGACCGACGGTACGGTGCTCTCACCGGGTGAACCGCGCACCGTGACCGCGACCGTCACCAACGCCGGCAGCGCCCCGCTCACCGGCCTGGCGGGCACCCTCACCCTGCCGGACGGCTGGACCGCCACCCCGTCGGCGCCCGCGCCGGCCACGGTGCCGGCCCGCTCGTCCGTCGCGCTGACGTGGGATGTCGTCGCGCCGGTGTCGGCCGCCCGTACGTCCGCCACGGTCAAGGCCACCGTCACCGCGAGCCTGGGCGGGCGGACCAAGCAGCAGACGGCGTCCCTGACCGCCGGGGTGGGCCCCGTCATGACCGGTTACCTGCTCGCCGAGGACTTCGAGTCCCTCGCCCGGTCCCTGGCGCCGGCCGTCGACCTCAGCCGCCCCGGCCTGGCCGGCTGGACCCGGACCGCGCCCGAGGGCTGGACGGTCACCAACGCGTCGACGATGCCGCAGGGCACCAGGGAACTGCAGGGCTGGTCCTTCCTCTCCAAGCAGTTCTGGTTCCCGGCGGGGCAGGACCGGCCGGGCTTCAGCCGGAGCCTCGGGATCGTCGCGGTCGCCGACGCCGACGACTGGGACGACACCGGCAGCCCGGCGAGCCGCGGACGGTTCGACTCGACGCTGACCACCCCCGCGGTCGCCGTTCCGCCGGGCACCTCGACCCTCCACCTGGGCTTCGACTCCCACTACCGCCAGGAGAGCCCGCAGGAGGCCGAGGTCACGGTCGAGTTCGACTCCGGCCGGGCGATGCGCGTGCTGCACTACTCCAGCGCGGCCTCGGGGAACACCAACAGCGGCCAGGACCAGCAGAACCGGCTGGTCGACCTCTCCTTCGCGGTCCCGTCCGGAGCCACTTCGGTCAAGGTGCACTTCCGGCTGTACAACGCGGGGAACAACTGGTTCTGGGCGATCGACAACGTCCGCCTCGGCACCGGACCGGTCGACGACGCGTGACCCACGCGCCCGCGCGGGGCGCCGACCGGCCCCGCGCGGGCCCGCCGGGGGAGACGGGGCCGTGTGCGACGGCCGGTCTCTCCCGGGCACGCCGGCCCTCTGGGCCAGGCGGGGCGTGCGGCGCGGCGGTGGACATCGTGCGGGGCACCCCGCTGCCCGAGGAGGTGCGGCAGCAGCCGGCCGCCGCGGTCGCCGGGACGCGCGGGCAGGCGGCGGGCGGGGCCCGACACACCGCCGCGGCGGCCGCGGGCGCCGTACCCGGCCCCGGCCCGCCGGCCGGGCGCGTGTGGTCAGCGGGCGGCCGTGACGGCGTCCAGGCGCAGCGGCGCGTCGGTGCGGGCCACGACGTCCGCCACGGTGACGCCCGGCGCCGTCTCGACCAGGGCGAGGCCGTCCTCGGTGACGTCGAGGACGCCGAGGTCGGTGATGACGCGGTGCACGCACCGCCGGCCGGTGAGCGGGAGGGTGCACTCCTTCAGGATCTTCGCCGTGCCGTCCTTGGCGGTGTGCTCCATCAGCACGACGACGCGGCGGGCGCCGTGCACCAGGTCCATCGCGCCGCCCATGCCCTTGACCATCTTGCCGGGGATCATCCAGTTGGCGAGGTCGCCGGTGGCCGAGACCTGCATGGCGCCCAGGACGGCGGTGTCGATGTGGCCGCCGCGGATCATGGCGAAGGAGAGGGCGGAGTCGAAGAAGGACGCGCCGGGCAGCACGGTGACGGTCTCCTTCCCCGCGTTGATCAGGTCGGGGTCGGTCTCGTCGTCGGTGGGGTAGGGGCCGGTGCCCAGGATGCCGTTCTCGGAGTGCAGGGTGACGCGCACGCCCGGCGGAACGTGGCCGGGGACCAGGGTGGGCAGGCCGATGCCGAGGTTGACGTAGGAGCCGTCGGTGAGTTCGGCGGCGGCGCGGGCGGCCATCTGCTCGCGGGTCCAGGCCATCAGGAACGCACCGTCCTCTTCTCGATGTGCTTGTCGGCGGCCTGAGCGGCCGTCAGTTCCACCACGCGCTGCACGAACACGCCGGGCAGGTGGACCTCGTTCGGATCCAGCTCGCCCGGCTCCACCAGCTGTTCCACCTCGGCGACGGTGACCCGGCCGGCCATCGCGGCGAGCGGGTTGAAGCTGGCGGCGGCCTTGCGGAAGACGAGGTTGCCGTGCCGGTCGCCGCGCCAGGCGCGGACCAGGGCGTAGTCGGTGGTGATGCCGTGCTCCAGCAGGCAGGTGCGGCCGGCGAAGTCCCGGGTCTCCTTCGGCGGCGAGGCGACCGCGACCGAGCCGTCGGGGGCGTAGCGCCAGGGCAGGCCGCCCTGCTCCACCTGGGTGCCGACGCCGGCCGGGGTGTAGAAGGCGGGGATGCCGGCCCCGCCGGCGCGCAGGCGTTCGGCCAGGGTGCCCTGGGGGACCAGCTCGACCTCCAGCTCGCCGGACAGGTACTGGCGGGCGAACTCCTTGTTCTCGCCGACGTAGGAGCCGGTGACGCGGGCGATGCGGCCGTCGGCCAGCAGCACGCCCAGGCCGCGGCCGTCCACGCCGCAGTTGTTGGACACCACCCTGAGGCCGGTGGCGCCCTGGGCGTGCAGCGCCTGGATGAGCACCTCGGGGACGCCGCTCAGGCCGAAGCCGCCGACGGCCAGCGAGGCGCCGCTGGGGATGTCGGCGACCGCCTCGGCGGCGCCGGCGCGGACCTTGTTCACGAACTGGGTTCCCTTCAGGTGGTGGCGCCGGGCAGGACGGTGGACCAGCCGCCGTCCACGACGAGGTTGGCGCCGGTGATGTAGGCGGCTTCGTCGGAGGCGAGGAAGACCGCCGCGTTGACGACGTCGTCGGGCGCGCCGAGGCGGCCGAGCGGGATGTGGCGGGCGATGGAGCGCATCGGATGGTCCTCGGCCGGCAGGTTGCCGCGCGAGCCCGCGGTGTCGATCATTCCGGGGCTGACGCAGTTCGCGCGGATGCCGTACGGGGCGCCCTCGGCGGCCAGTTGCCGGGTCAGCGCGATCACAGCGCCCTTGGAGGAAGAGTGCGCGGTGCGCCGGTTGGTGAGGGAGCCGGTGAGCCCGGCGGTGGAGCCGACGGTGAGGATGCAGCCACCACCGGCGACCAGGTGCGGCCAGGCGGCGCGGGCGGTCAGCCACACCGAGTCCAGCTCGGCGCGCATGGTGAACGCGAAGTCCGCGTACGGCTGGCTGTCGATCGCCCCGAAACGGACGGCGCCGGCGTTGGCGTAGACGATGTCGACGCCGCCGAAGGCGTCCACCGCCTCCTCGACCCAGGAGCGCACCGAGTCCTCGTCGGTGACGTCCAGCGGGCCGGGGGTGAGAGCGGTGCCGCCCTCGCGGGCGACGATCCGCTGGGTCTCGACGGCCTCCTCGTGCAGCAGGTCGCCGCCGACGACGAGCGCGCCCTCGGCGGCGAACCGCAGCGCCGCGGCCCGCCCCTGGCCGCGGGCGGTCCCGGAGATCAGCGCGACCTTGCCCTCCAGCCTCCTGGAGTGCGCCCCGCTCACGGCCGCTCCCGCGAGCGGCGCCGGCCGGCGGGCAGCGGCACCGGCTCGACGCCGGGGACGACGGTGTTGGAGACGGTGCCGATGCCCTCGACGGTGAGGGTGACGGTGTCACCGGGCTTCAGCGGCGGCGGGGTCCGCTCGCCGCGCCGCCCCCACAGCTCGGCGAGGCAGCCGCCGTTGCCGCAGGTGCCGGAGCCGAGGACGTCGCCGGGCACGACGTGGGTGCCGCGGGAGGCGTAGGCGACCATTTCCTCGAAGGTCCAGCTCATGTTGGACAGCAGGTCGGAGCCGACCACCTCGCCGTTGACCTCCGCGGTCAGCGCCAGCCGCAGGAAGCCGTCGGCGTCCCGGTACGGCTCCAGCTCGTCGGCGGTCACCAGGTACGGTCCGAGGGTGGTGGCGGTGTCCTTGCCCTTGCACGGGCCGAGGCCCACCCGCATCTCCGCCGACTGCAGGTCGCGCGCGGACCAGTCGTTGAAGACGGTGTAGCCGACGATGTGGTCGCGGGCCTGCTCGGGCGTGAGGTCGCGGCCCTCCCGGCCGATGACCGCCGCGACCTCCAGCTCGAAGTCCAGGGCGGCCGAGCCGGGCGGCACGGGGATGTCGTCGTGCGCGCCGAAGACGGCGTGCGGGTTGGTGAAGTAGAAGGTCGGGGCCGCGTACCACTGCTCGGGCACCCCGGCCGTGCCGTCCACGGACCGGCGTACGCCCTCGACGTGCTCCTCGAAGGTGACGAAGTCCCGTACGGAGGACGGCCGCAGCGGAGGCAGCAGGCGGACCTCGGAGACATGGGGTCCTGGCGGGACGTCGAGGGTGGCGGCGCCCAGGTCGAGCAGCGACCGCAGTCCGCCCCCGGCGGCGACGATCTCGGTGAGCGAGCGGACGCCGGGCACCGGCCGGAGGGTGTCGTCCTCGTCGAGGACGGCGACACGGGTGTGATGCCGGTGTTCGTAGGCGGCGAAACGCATGGGAGGGCTCCTGGCAGGGCACGGGGCACGGGGCACGGGACCGGGGGCGCGGCGGCAGTCAGGGCGTTGACAGAACGTGCCGCGCCCCCGGAGTCGGGGAGGGGACGGATCAGACCGGCGGGGCGACGAAACAGCCGCGGTCGGGGTCGTTGAACGACTCCTTGGCGACGAGTTCGTTCATCGGGTTGGCGGTGCCCCACTGGTCGGTGACTTCCGGCTGGGAGAAGTCGTAGACGTGGGGGTGCCAGGTGTCCTCGTCCAGCAGCTCCAGCTCGGTGGTGTACTCGACGGTGTTGCCGTGCGGGTCGAGGAAGTAGGTGAAGGTGTTGTCGCCCGCCATGTGCCGGCCCGGGCCCCAGATCTTCTTGAACCCGGCGCGGATCACCCGTCCGGAGCCGCGCATGTACTCGTCGATGCCGCGCATCTCGAAGGAGATGTGGTGCAGCGAGGTGTGCGGGCCCTTCGCCAGCGCCATGGAGTGGTGCTGATTGGAGATCCGCATGAAGTGCATGACCTCGCCCATGTGCGGGGAGCTGAGCGTGTCGGACAGGCGGAAGCCGAGGTGGCGCTCGTACCAGTCCTTCGTCCGGTCCAGGTCGGGGGAGTTCAGGACGACGTGCGACAGCTTGACCGGGATCGACTCCTTCTCCTCGATCTTGCGGTGCCGCCTGACCTCGACATCGGCGGAGACCTCGATGGTGCGGCCGTCGACGTCGAAGAAGCGGAAGCCGTAGCCGCCGCCGGGGGTGTCCACCTTGCCCGGCTGCGAGATCAACTCCACGCCCCCGGCGAGCAGCCGCTCGGCGAGCGTGTCGACGTCGGCGGCGCTCGCGGCGCCGTAGGAGACGAGGTCGAGGCGCTTCTCGTCGGCCTTGCGCAGCCGTACGACGTACTGCTCGGGCGAGCCCTCGGCGGCCAGGAAGGAGATGCCGGAGTCCTCGGCGACCTCGGTCAGGCCCCAGACGCCGGCGTAGAAGTCCAGTTGCCTGTCGTAGTCCGGTACGGCGAGGTCGACGTGGCGCAGATGGGTGAGCAGCCGTGCGCTCATGGTGTCAGTCCTTCCTGGAGGAGGGCGGCGGCGTTGCCGCCTCGTACGGCGTCGAAGTCCGCGTCGGCCAGCCGTGCGGCGCGCAGCGCGGCGAGCGGGTCCTCGGTGCCCATGTCGAAGGGGAAGTCGGAGCCCAGCAGCACCCGGTCCGGGCCCGCCACGCGCACCAGCTCCCTGAGCACGTGCGGGTCGTGGACCAGGGAGTCGAAGTACAGCCGCCTGAGGTAGCTGCTGGGCTCCCGGGCGCAGCCGCGGGCGTCGGGGCGCACCCGCCAGGCGTGGTCGGAGCGGCCGATGTGGGTGGGCAGGTAGCCGCCGCCGTGCGCCGCGATCAGCCTCAGGTCCGGATGGCGGTCCAGGACACCGGAGAAGATCAGGTGCGAGAGCGCGACCGCGTTCTCGGTGGGCTGGCCGACGGTGTTGGACAGGTACCACTGGTCGAGCCGCTCGTCGAGCGTGCAGCCGAAGGGGTGCAGGAAGACCAGCGCCCCGGTCTCCTCCGCGCGCGCCCAGAAGCCGTCGAGCCGCGGGTCGGACAGCTCCACCTCCCGGGTGCCGTCCGGACGGGGGGCGTGCGAGGAGATCTCCACGCCCCGCAGGCCCTGCTGGAGCGCGTGGTCGAGCAGTTCGGCCGCGAGATCGGGGTGCTGGAGGGGGACCAGGCCGAGGCCGTGCAGCCGGCCGGGCGCCTTCGCGCAGTGCGCGGCGGTGCCCTCGTTCGCCAACTGACAGACCGTTGCGGCGAGTCGGGGATCGGTCCAGTAGTGGTAGTGCGACGGGGACGGGCTGACCAGCTGGACGTCGACGCCCTGCGCGTCCATGGCCGCCAGGCGCACGGCGACATCGGTGAGCCGCGGCACGCGCGCGCCGACCATGGGACCGCTCACGGCCAGGGCCGCCGGGCCGTTGCGGCGGGCGTCGAGATTGCGGGCCCGCGCGAGGCCGGCCTGGCCGCCGACCACCTCCTCGACCTCCGGCAGCAGCAGGTGGGCGTGGACGTCGACGGTCGGTGTCCGCCGGGGATCGGTCACGGCAGTTCCTTCAGCGCGGTCATGGTGCGGCCGATCAGCCCGGGTACGTCCGCGTCGCGCACGCCGTCCCGCAGCCACGTGGCGAGCTGCATGGAGGCGTCGACGACCATGCGCACCCGGGGCAGCCGGCGGGCGTGGTAGTCGGTCAGCAGCCGGTCGTCCCACTCGTCGCGGGTGGTCAGCAGCTCGGCGAGGACGAGCGCGTCCTCCAGCGACATCGCCGCGCCCTGGGCCAGGGTGGGCGGGCAGCAGTGGGCGGCGTCCCCGACCAGCACGACCCGGCCGCGGTGCCACGGGCCCTCGACCAGGTGACGGTCGAACCAGGTGTAGTTGACGACGTCCGGGTCGGTGAGCGCGGCGCGGATCTCGTCCCACGCGCCGCCGTAGCCCGCGCTGAGCGCCCGCATCTCGTCGGCGTACGCCGCCGGGTCCAGCGTGGCCCGGTCGCGGGCCCGCTCGACGAGGTAGGCGTACACCGTGTCCTCGCTGGTCGGGCAGTACCCGGCGATGAAACAGGGGCCCGCGTAGACCATCTCGGTGCGGCGCACGCCGGCCGGGCGGGGGGCGGGGGCGCGCCAGATGCCCATGCCGGTGGGCTCGGGCCGGTCGGTGATCCCGATCATCTCGCGGGTGGCGGAGCCGAGTCCGTCGGCGCCGGCCACCAGGTCGTAGCGGCGGCTCGTGCCGTCCGAGAAGGTCACGTCCACGCCCTGGCCGTCCTGGTCGAGGGCGGTGGGCCGGACGCCGAGCCGGACGTCGGTGCCCGAGGCGCGGACCTGCTCGATGAGGAGCTGCTGCAGCCTGGGCCGCTGCATGCCGATGTGGGAGGGCAGGTCGTCGCCGCCGGTGCGCAGTTCCTCGTGGGCGTGCAGCACGGTGCCGTCGGCGGTGAGGATGGCGACGCCCTCGGCGGCGTACCCGTACTTCTCCACGCCCGGCAGGACGCCCACCTCCCGCAGCACGCGCAGCGCGTTGCCCTGCAGGGTGATGCCGGAGCCGGCGGCGGCCTTCCAGTCGGGGCTCGCCTCCACCAGGTCGACGGCGATCCCCGCCCGGCGCAGCAGGACGGTCAGGGCGCTGCCGGAGGTGCCTCCGCCGACGACGAGGACGGTGCGGGTCCCCCCGGCCGGCGGCCGGTGGAGAGTGGGGCTGTCTGCCATGTCGGGAAACCTCCCGGGTAGGGCCGCGCGGCTTCGGGCGGCGGGGATGCGGCTCGCCCGCGGCGGACGCGGGCCATGGGTGCGGACGTGGTGCGGACGGGGACGGGGGCCGGGGCCGGGGACGGAGGCCGGATGTGCCGCTGCTGTCCGGGAAGGGCACATCCGGCGGCTGTGCGGGGTCACGTGACGGCGACCCGGCTCATCCGGGGGCTACTTCACGGCGACGGGGTTCACGGGGGAGCCGACGGCGCCGGTGATGGGCAGGGGAGCGGCGGTGAGCCAGAACTCGTGCACACCGTCGGCCGCGCAGTCCTCGGCGAGCGCGTCGAGGTCCCACATCTCGCCGATCAGCAGCCCCATGTTCGGGATGGCCACCTGGTGCAGCGGCTGGAAGGCGTGCTCGAACTCGTTGGGCCGTACCTCGAAGCCCCAGGTGTCGGTGGCGATCGCGGCGATCTCGGTGCGGTGCAGCCAGCCCGCCGTGGTGAACGACAGCCCGGGCGCGGGCCCGCCCGCGTAGTCGCCCCACCCCTCGCGCCGGGCGCGGGCGAGCTGCCCGGTGCGGACGAGGACGATGTCGCCGCGGCCGACGGTCACCCCGTGGGCCTCGGCGGTCGCGGTCAGGTGCTCCTCGGTGATCGCGAAGCCGTCGGGCAGTTCCCCGCCGGAGCCGATCACCCGGCCCACGTCGAGCAGGACGCCGCGCCCGGCGACGTGCGGCGCCATGTGCTCGATGCCGGTGACGAGGTCGCCGTCGGAGGTGACGACCTGGTCCGCGCTGCGCCCGTTCCACGCCTTGCCGTGGTCGAAGATGTGGCCGAGCCCGTCCCACTGGGTGGAGCACTGCAGCGGCATCGCGATCACGTCGTCGGCGCCGCCGATGCCGTGCGGGAACCCCTGCCTGCCGAGGGCGGCGTCGGTGCCGGTGTCGAGCATGGTGTGCACCGGGTTGGTGCGCCGGCGCCAGCCCTTCTGCGGCCCGTTCATGTCGAAGGACTGCGACAGCGAGAAGCTTGCGCCCCGCCGGACCAGCGCGGCGCCCTCACGCCGCTTGGCCTCGTCCAGGAAGTTCAGGGTGCCCAGGACGTCGTCCTCGCCCCAGCGTCCCCAGTTGGAGTACGCCTTGGCGGCCTCGGCGATCGCGCCCTCGGGGTCGGTGCGGTCCAGGCTCATGCCGACGTCTCCGCGACGCATCGGTTGCGCTGGACGCCGAGCCCGGTGATGGACCCCTCCATGACGTCGCCGTCGCGCAGCAGCCGCCCCCAGTGCATGCCGTTGCCGGACGGGCTGCCCGTCAGCACCAGGTCGCCGGGCAGCAGCCGGGCGGTCTGGGAGGCGTCCGACACCATCCGGGCGACGCTGAAGATCATGTCCTTGGTGGACTCGTCCTGCATGGTCTCGCCGTTGAGCTTGAGCGTGACCTGGAGGTCATCGGGGTGGGCGATGGACTCGGCGGGCACGATCCACGGGCCGAGCGGGGTGAAGCCGGGCGCGTTCTTGCTGCGCAGCCAGTCGGTGCCGATCTGCGGCATGTCCCGGCGGAAGACGGTGGCGCGGTCGGTGAGGTCGTTCGCGATCGTGTACCCGGCGACGTGCTCCAGCGCCTCCTCGACCGGAACCCGGTGCGCGGGCCTGCAGATCACGGCCGCCAACTCCAGTTCCCAGTCGGGCTGTTCGGCCCACGCGGGCAGGACGACGTCGTCGTAGGGGCCGGTTATCGCGCTCGGCAGCCCGATGAAGACGTACGGCAGGTCCTCCGCCGCGCGCCGGTCCATCAGCTCCGCCGCCTCGGCGCGCCGCTCCGCGTCGGGCCGGTCGTCGCCGGGGGCGCGGTGGGCGACGTGCAGGTCGATCACGTGCTGCCGGTAGTTCGCGCCCGACTGGAACACCTGGCGGGGCTCGACCGGCGCGTGCACCCGCAGGTCCGCCAGCGGTCGCCAGCCGGGCCCGTCGGCGGCGGCGAGGGAGCGCAGGACGGGAAGCGTCTCCTCCCACCGCTCCAGCACGGCGCGCGTCCCGGACGGGCCCCAGTCCAGGGCCCGGCCGAGGTCCAGTACCCGGTCGGCGACGACCAGGCCGGGGAACGGCCTGCCGTCCTGGGCGGAGAGCGTGCCGAGCGCGAACGGGCCGGCAGGTTGCGCGAGCGTTGCCATCAGATTTCCTCCTGCTGGGATGCGGTCTACTCTGGCCTCCAAGCTGCTGATCACGGAAATCAATGTTGTGGATGGACCGAATCCACGGTGTTGATGGCTTCTCGCCCGCTAGGTGGTATCCCGGTGAACCTCTCCCGACTCGACCTCAACCTGGTCGTCGCCCTGCGTGCGCTGCTGGAGGAGCGCAACGTCACCCGGGCCGGCGAGCGCGTCGGACTGAGCCAGCCCGCGATGAGCGCGGCGCTGGCCCGGCTGCGCCGCCACTTCGACGACGAACTGCTCGCCCGTACCGGCAACGCCTACGAGCTGACGCCGCTGGGGGCGGCCCTGCGGGACCGCAGCGCCACCGCGTGCGACCTGCTGGAACGGGTCTTCTCCAGCCAGGCCGACTTCGATCCGGCCACCGAGACGCGCGAGTTCACCCTGTTCGCCTCCGACTACGGCGCCGCCGTGTTCGGCTCCGCGCTCGCCCGCGCCCTGCACGACGAGGCCCCCGGCATCCGGCTCACCTTCCAGCACCCGGCGCCCTCGGCGGTGGAGAACGCGGCGACCGTGCTGAGTACCGTCGACGGCCTGCTGATGCCGCACGGCGTCATCGACGGCTTCCCCACCGTCGACCTCTGCCAGGACCGCTGGCTGTGCATGATCGCCGACGACCATCCGGAGGTCGGCGACGAGCTCACCCTCGACCACCTGGCCCGCCTTCCCTGGGCCGTCTACCAGCGCCCCTACGACGCCCCGGCCGCCCGCCAGCTGAGCATGATCGGCATCAGCCCGCGGGTGGAGGTGTCCGTGCAGACCTTCCAGCTCCTGCCGCACATGGTCGAGGGCACCCGCCGGGTCGCGATGATCCAGGAACGCCTGGCCCGCATCGCGGTCCGCTCGGCCGCGGTCCGTGTCCTGCCCTGTCCCTTCGAGGCCGTACCGGTACGCGAGGCCCTGTGGTGGCACCCCGTGCACGCCCAGGACGCGGGCCACATCTGGCTCCGGCAGAAGGCGGCGGAGGTGGGCGCGGGCATCTGACAGGCGGTGAGCACAGCCGTGGTACGGGAGTGGGCCGCGGGCCACCTCCAGCGGTGGCCCGCGACCCACTCCCTATATGGCTCAGGCGGGCTGTGCGACTCAGGCGGCCTGTTCGGGAAGCGGCCGGGCAGCGGTGGCGCCCGCGCGGCGGCGGGCTGCCAGGAGGCCTGCCGCGACGGCGGCGGAGGCCAGTCCCAGCGTGCCCACCGCGCCGGCGAGGGTGCCGACCGCGGCCTCCCCGGCGAGCAGCACGAGCGGGCAGACGAACTCGCCGCCGAAGAAGGCCGCCAGCCACAGCCCCGTGCCCCGGCCGCGGTCCTCGAACGCCAGGCGGGACATCGCGCTGGTGAGGAGGGCGGGCAGCAGCATGCCGGTGCCCACGCAGTTGACCACCGCTCCGACGACCAGCAGCGGGGCGCCGCCCGCGAGGAACATCACGCCGAAGCCGAGCGCGCAGAGCGCGAGGACGGCGGGCAGCATCGGGTCGGGGGAGCGCTTCAGCCGCGCGAACGTGACCGCTCCGCCCACCGTGGCCGCGCTCGCGACGGCGGTGGCCAGTCCGATCACGCCGGAGCTCTCCACGCCGAGGTCGTCGAGCAGGTACGACATCTCCACCGGGACGGTGTAGAAGACCATCGCGCCGAAGAAGGTCAGGGCGCAGATGCCCGCCATCCGCCGCCACGGGAACGGGCGCGACGTCCCGGTCCCGGCAGGGGCGTCACCGGCCGGCGTGCCGGACGACGCCTCGGCCGGCGTGCCGGCCGCCGGGCTGGGCAGCGCCGCGGCCATCAGCGGGGCGAGCACCAGGCTCACGGCGTACACCCAGAACGGCGCCCGCCAGCCCGCCGAACCGGCGGCACCGCCGAGCACGAAGAACACCGTGGCCGACGCGGAGGCGCACATGGTCTGCAGCGCCAGGTAGCGCACCCGGCGCCGGCCGCTGTAGTAGTCGCCGATCAGCGTGGTGCAGCAGGTCATGATCGCGGCCTCCGCGACACCGACCAGAGCGCGGCTGGCGATGACGCCGCCCAGCGAGTCCAGCCACAGCGGGGCGGTTCCGAACACGGCGTACAGCAGGGTCGCCCAGATCAGCAGGCGCTTGCGGCCCAGCCGGTCCACGATCAGCCCGGCGAACGGCGCCAGCAGCGCCAGCGCCAGCGCCGGCACGGTCAGTGCGAGCGGCACCAGCGCCTTCGCGCCGGGGACCGACGCGAAGTGGTCCTGCATCTTCGGCAGCACCGGGGCGATCAGCACCGCGCCCAGGATCGGCAGACAACTGCCCGCCATCAGCAGCGTCACGCGCAGCAGGTGGGCCGGGCCCGAGACGCCGACAGGCGGCGGCCCGGCGACGGCGTCGTCGGCCGCGGCGGACGGCGGGAGCGGGACGGAACCGGGCATGGCGACTCCAGGGACGGTGTGCGGGAGCGGGCATGCCGGTCTCGGGCGCCGACGGCGCACGGCATGCTGAGGACGGCCGCACACCGGCGGCCGGTCGCGGACAGTGGCGGCTGGTCCGGACAGCGGGCGTGCGGGCAGTGACGACTATGGGTCGTCCTGGCCCGGGCCGCCATCCTTCGCGCGATCCGAATCCCGTATCCGCCGCATCCATGCCGTGGATGCGTACCGCCGGGTCAGCGGGCCGGTCCGGCCGCCTCCGCCCGGTGCGCCCGCCAGGCGGCGGCGCGCAGGGCCGCGTCGCGCAGGACGTCGGCCGCCGTGCACGACAGCGCCTCCGTGGCCGCGGCGAGCACCCGGCGGGCCCGGTCCGACGCCGCCGCCGCGGCGAACTCGGGCGTGTGGTCGGAGCCGTCCTCACCCGTGATCGCGACGAAGGGGTGGATGGCCGGCACCAGCCCGCTGACGTTGCCGATGTCGGAGGAGCCCAGGTACACGCCGGGCCGGGGCGGCGTGAGGTCGACACCGGCGCGGGAGAGATGCGCCGCTAAGCGCTCGGACAGCGCCTCGCTGTCGCGGAAGTGCGCGTAGCGGACGGTGGCGCGCTCGACGGCGACGGTGGTGCCGGTGGCCTGCGCGACACCCGCGGCGCAGGAGCGCAGCCGCCCGGCGAGGTCGTCCAGCGCCCCGGTGGTGGCCGCCCGCAGACCGAACCGGCCCTCCGCGTACTCGGGCACGATGTTCGTGGCCGTGCCGCCGTGCGTGACGATGCCCTGCACGTGCGACGCCTCGGGCAGCCGCCCCGGCAGGACCGGACCGGGACGCGCCGGTCCGGACCGGGGCGCGCCGGTCCGGAGCGGGGCGCGCCGGTCCGGAGCGGGGTGCGCCGGACCGGGGTGGGCCGGCGGCCGGACGCGGAGCAGCCGCGCCCGGCCCGCGGCTCACGCGCTCTTCGGCCCGGCCTGCTGCACCACCTCGAAGGACCACACCGTGGAGTCGGAGGCGGCCGGCCTGGGCCGCTCGCCGCCCTCGCCGCCACCCTGGTGCGCGGCCTTCATCGGCCCTTCCATCCAGGCCTGGAACGACTCCTCGTCCCGCCACCGGGTGTAGACCAGGTACCGGTCGGTGCCCTCCACCGGGCGGAGGAGCTCGAACCACTCGAAGCCGTCGGAGCCCTCCACGGCGTGGGCGCGGGAGGCGAACCGCTTCTCCAGCGTCTCCCGCTGCTCGGCCGGCACGGTCAGGACGTTGATCTTCACTACGCTCATGCCTCCATCCTGCCCGACGCCCCGTCACCGCCCGCGGCAGGGCCGCCCCGTGCCGCCGCGCGCCGTGTCGCCGGGGCCTGCCGGGTACCCGTCCGGTGGATCGCGGCCGACCGGGCCCGGGGAGGGGCCGCGCCGGACCACGCACCGCGCGCGGCCGAGGCGGTCGCCGACACGCTGCGCGAAGCCGGTCTCACCGTCTACGCGCCCCCCGAGGACCGGCTGCTGAAGCAACGGACGTGCCATGACTGCCGCGACGACGTGTTTTCCCCGGCGAAGCGCCCTGGTGACCGGAGGCGCCGGCGCCTGCCGAGTGCGGGCACCGAAGTCGACTGCGACGTGTGCGACCCCTGGGCGCCGGCCCTGCTGCCCGGTACGTCAGCCGGCGGTGCCGCTCCAGCACTCGTGCGGTGCCGCGCAGGCCGGTGACGCACCCGTGCGTGCGAGGTGGCCCTGCGGTGCCGCGCCCGGCCGGTGCACCACCCGGGCGGTGTCGCGCCCGTGCGGTGACGGGTCTGGCCCGTGACCGGGTCGGCGTGGCGTGTCAGCCGGGGCCGTCGCCGCCTCCCGGGCGGGTGTCGAGGAGGGGGCCGCCGCAGGTGGGGCACCGGTGGTCCGGCCTCGTCCGGGGCGCGGTGTCGCGGCCGGCGGTCAGTTGCAGGGCCAGTTCCACCGCGGCCGGCACGAACAGCGCGCCCGAGCCGTCGGGCGGGACCAGCCAGCGCAGCCGGCCGACGGCCCGGTGCGGCGCGGGCACCGCGACCCAGGTGCCCCGGCCCGAGTAGCGGACGCCGGAGCCGATCCAGCGGCCCGCGGGATCCGGCGGGAGGAAGAAGGCCACCCGGCGGGCGACGGTGTCGGCGAGCGCGGGCCCGGGCGGCTGGGGGATGCCCAGCAGCGCGTCCAGGGCCGGGAGCGCCAGGTCCTCGGGCACGCTCAGCACGTCCCAGAACCGCCCGCAGCCCAGCACCGCGACGCCCGACTCGCCGTGCCACTGCCGTTTGCACTCCCGGGGGTCGTTCGCGGCGGCCGCCAGCCATTCCATGGCCTGCCGCGTGGCGGTCTGCATGGTGTCCCTCCGCGATCCGTGTGCCCGCACGAACGGGAACCGGCCCTTCCCGGCCGGGGCGGCCGGTACCCGCCCGTTCATGCTGGTGGACAACTGTATGCCGGGGAAGGGGTGGCGAACCGTGGCGAATGCGAACCGGCGCCTTCGGTCAGGAATGGAGAAGCGCGCGCCGCCCCTCCCCACCTAGCCTGACGGCCATGGCGGTCCCGAGCTACGGATGGAGACAGCAACAGCATGGCCGAGAAGACCGACGCCCAGTCGCCCGCGCCGCACGTCGCCGACAGCCACGACCTGATCCGCGTGCACGGCGCGCGTGAGAACAACCTCAAGGACGTCAGCGTCGAGATCCCCAAGCGCCGGCTGACGGTCTTCACCGGCGTCTCCGGCTCGGGCAAGAGCTCGCTGGTGTTCGACACCATCGCCGCCGAGTCGCGGCGGCTGATCAACGAGACGTACAGCGCCTTCGTGCAGGGCTTCATGCCGACGCCGGCCCGGCCCGAGGTCGACGTCCTCGACGGGCTGACGACCGCGATCATCGTCGACCAGCAGCGGATGGGCGCAGACCCCCGCTCCACGGTCGGCACCGCCACCGACGCCAACGCCATGCTGCGCATCCTCTTCAGCCGGCTCGGCGAGCCGCACATCGGCCCGCCCAGCGCGTACGCCTTCAACGTCCCCTCGGTGCGGGCCAGCGGCGCGATCACCGTCGAACGCGGCGACAGCAAGGCCGTGAAGGCCACGTTCACCCGCACCGGCGGCATGTGCACGCGCTGCGAGGGCCGGGGCACGGTCACCGACCTCGACCTCACCCAGCTGTTCGACGACTCCAAGTCGCTGAACGAGGGCGCGATCACCGTCCCCGGCTACAAGGGCGGCGGCTGGAACCACCGGCTCTACAGCGAGTCGGGCTTCTACGACCCGGACAAGCCGATCGGCAAGTTCACCGAGCAGGAGCGGCACGACTTCCTGCACCGCGAGCCGACCCGCATGAAGATCGCGGGCATCAACATGACCTACGAGGGCCTGATCCCGCGGATCCGGAAGTCCATGCTCGCCAAGGACAAGGAGGCGATGCAGCCGCACATCCGGGAGTTCGTGGAGCGGGCGGTCACCTTCACCACGTGCCCCGGGTGCGACGGCACCCGGCTCAGCGAGGGCGCCAGGTCGTCGAAGATCAAGGGGGTCAGCATCGCCGACGCCTGCGCCATGGAGATCCGCGACCTGGCCGAATGGGTCGGCGGGCTGTCTCAGCCGTCGGTGGCGCCGCTGCTCGACGCGCTGCGGCGGACCCTAGACTCCTTCACCGAGATCGGGCTCGGCTACCTCTCGCTCGACCGGCCGGCGGGCACGCTGTCGGGCGGCGAGGCGCAGCGCGTGAAGATGGTCCGCCACCTCGGCTCCTCGCTCACCGACGTCACCTACGTCTTCGACGAGCCCACCATCGGCCTGCACCCGCACGACATCCAGCGGATGAACGACCTGCTGCTGCGGCTGCGCGACAAGGGCAACACCGTGCTGGTCGTGGAGCACAAGCCGGAGACGATCGCGATCGCCGACCACGTCGTCGACCTCGGGCCGGGGGCCGGCGCGGGCGGCGGCACCGTCTGCTTCGAGGGCACCGTCGAGGAACTGCGCTCCGGCGGCACCGTCACCGGACGCCACCTCGACGACCGGGCGAGGCTGAAGGACACGGTGCGGAAACCCACCGGGACGCTGGAGATCCGCGGCGCGTCGGCGAACAACCTGCGCGACGTCGACGTGGACCTCCCGCTGGGCGTCATGGTCGTCGTCACCGGCGTCGCCGGCTCCGGCAAGAGCTCGCTCGTGCACGGATCGATCCCCGCAGGGGCGGGGGTGGTGTCGGTCGACCAGAGCCCGATCAAGGGCTCGCGGCGCAGCAACCCCGCCACGTACACCGGCCTGCTCGACCCGGTCCGCAAGGCCTTCGCGAAGGCCAACGGCGTCAAGCCCGCCCTGTTCAGCGCCAACTCCGAGGGCGCCTGCCCCACCTGCAACGGCGCCGGGGTCGTCTACCTGGACCTGGCCGTGATGGCCGGCGTCGCCGCCCCGTGCGAGGACTGCGAGGGCAAGCGGTTCCAACCGTCGGTGCTGGAGTACCGCCTCGGCGGCAAGGACATCAGCGAGGTGCTGGCGATGCCGGTGGCCGGGGCCCGGGAGTTCTTCGGCGCCGGCGAGGCGCGCACCCCGGCCGCCCGCGCCGTACTGGACCGGCTCGCGGACGTCGGCCTCGGCTACCTCACCCTCGGCCAGCCGCTGACCACCCTGTCCGGCGGTGAACGGCAGCGGCTGAAGCTGGCCGTGCACATGGCCGGCAAGGGCGGCGTCTACGTCCTCGACGAGCCCACCACCGGCCTCCACCTCGCCGACGTCGAGCAGTTGCTCGGCCTGCTCGACCGGCTGGTGGACTCCGGCAAGTCGGTCATCGTGATCGAGCACCACCAGGCGGTCATGGCGCACGCCGACTGGATCGTCGACCTCGGCCCCGGCGCCGGCCACGACGGCGGCCGGATCGTCTTCGAGGGCACCCCCGCCGACCTCGTCGCCGCCCGCTCCACCCTCACCGGCGAGCATCTGGCGGCCTACGTCGGTGCCTGACCGGACCCGCACCGCGAACGCCGTCCGCCGCCGCCCGCAAGGCCGCGGCGGCGGACGGCGTCCGGTCCGCGCCCGGGTTTGAGCCGCCGGAACGGGGTCATCAGGATGCCTGGAGCGTCCTGCCGGCGTCTCCCCGGTGCGCGTCGAGGTGAGGGGTGTTGGGTCTGTCCGGGTTCGTGCGGGAGGAAGCCACCGGTCGAACGCAGCCGCCGCCGGGCGGCTCCCCGCAACCACAGGCCGCGCCGCCCGCGGCCGCCGGCGGGAGCGGACAGCGGCGGGACGCGTTCTTCGACAACGCCAAGTACCTGGCGATCGTGCTCGTCGCGATCGGGCACGCCTGGGAGCCGCTGCGGCACGGCAGCCGGACCGTCACCGCGCTCTACACCGTCGTCTACGCCGTCCACATGCCGGCGTTCATCGTCGTCTCCGGCTACTTCTCGCGCACCTTCGACGCGTCCCCCGCGCGGATCAGGCGCCTGATCACCTCGGTGGCCGTCCCGTACGTCGTCTTCGAGGTGGCCTACACCCTCTTCACACGGTGGTCCGACCACGCCCCCGACCGCGCGGTCACCCTGCTGGAGCCGCTGTACCTGACGTGGTTCCTCGCGGCGCTGTTCGTCTGGCGGCTGACCACTCCGGTCTGGAAGGCGGTGCGGTGGCCGCTGCCGCTCGCGCTCGCCGTCGCGATGCTGGCCACCCTCTCGCCGTCCATCGGCGAGGACCTCGACCTGCAGCGCACCCTGCAGTTCCTGCCGTACTTCGTGCTCGGCCTGTGCCTGCGGCCGGAGCACTTCCGCCGGGTGCGGCGGTGGCGGACGCGGCTGCTCGCCCTCCCGGTGTTCGCCTGCACCCTCACCGTGGTGTACCTGATGACCCCGAGGTGGGACTACGCCTGGCTGTTCCACCGCGACAGCGCCGAGGAACTGGGCGCTCCCGCCTGGTACGGCCCGGTGATGACGCTCGCGCTCTTCGGCTGCTCGACGGTGCTCGTCGCCTGCTTCCTGTCCTGGGTGCCGGGCCGCCGGACGTGGTTCACCGCACTGGGCGCGGGCACCCTGTACGGCTATCTGCTGCACGGCTTCGTCGTGCAGGGATCCAAGCCCTGGGGCTGGTACGCGCCGGCCTGGATCCACCGGCCGGCGGGCGCGGTCGTGGTGACCCTGGCGGCCGCCGCGACCGTCACGCTGCTGTGCACCGCGCCGGTGCGGCGCCTGTTCCGCTTCGTGGTGGAACCCCGGATGGAGTGGGCGTTCCGCCGCCCCCGCCGGGCTCCCCGCACCGCGGCTCAGCCCGTTCCGGGCGAGAGCTGAGCGGTCCGCGGCCCGGCTCAGCTCAGCGGCAGGTGCATGAGCGTCAGGTCGAGCCACCGGCCGAACTTGGTGCCGACCTCCGGCACCGTGCCGGCGTGCCGGAACCCGAACCGTTCGTGCAGCCGGATCGAGGCCGTGTTCCCGGCCTCGATCCCGGCGACCACGACGTGGTGGCCGGCCTCGCGGGCCGCGGCGACGACCGCGCCCAGCAGCGCCGACCCGATGCCGAGCCCCTGCCGGTCCTCGCGGACGTAGACCGAGTCCTCCACGGTGTGCCGGTAGCCGTCGAACTGCCGCCAGGGCCCGAAGACCGCGAATCCGGCCACCTCGCCCGCCACCTCGGCGACGAACGCCGAGCCGCGCTCCAGGTGGGCGGCGAGCCAGGCGTCGCCCTCGGCGGCGGAGAGCGGGGTCAGCGTCCACAGGGCCGTCGAGTGCTCGACGGCGTGGTTGCGGATCGCGCGGACGGCCTCGGAGTCCTCCGGCCGGGCGGGGCGCACGGTCACCGCCCGCTGCCTCTCATATAGTGGATTCATGTCCAACATAGTAGATCCCCTGGTCGACCGGATCGCCGCCCGGGTCCGCGCAGAGCGTGAACGGCGCCGGTGGACGCTGGCCCAGCTCGCCGAGGCCTCCGGGGTTTCCCAGGCGATGATCAGCCGGATCGAGCGCGGCGAGTCCAGCCCCACCGCCGTCGTCCTCGGCAAGCTGTCGGCCGCCTTCCAGCTCAGCGTCGCCTCCCTGCTCGCGCTCGCCGAGGGCGCGCAGGACGAGGCGCCCGGCGCGCCGGGCGTACGCCGCCGGGCCGACGCGGCCGAGTGGCGCGACCCCGCCACCGGCTACCGGCGCCGCCAGATCACGGGCCCCGGCTTCCCCGCCGAGATCGCCGAGATCAGCCTCCCCGCCGGTGCCCGCGTGCCCTACCCGGCCGCGGCCTTCGCGTTCGTCCGGCAGGTCGTCTGGGTCCTGGACGGCCGGCTGACCTTCCACGACGGTGACACGGTCCACGAGCTCCACGCCGGCGACACCATCGAACTCGGCGAGCCCGCCGAGCGCGTCTTCGCCAACACCACCGGCACCGCCTGC
Source organism: Streptomyces sp. NPDC020490 (assembly GCF_044335305.1). Taxonomy (NCBI): domain Bacteria; kingdom Bacillati; phylum Actinomycetota; class Actinomycetes; order Kitasatosporales; family Streptomycetaceae; genus Streptomyces; species Streptomyces sp. NPDC020490. The sequence continues at coordinate 22,947 of NZ_JBIRUY010000028.1, forward strand.
CGGTACGCCGTCGTCCTCGCCCGCGACGTCCGGCCGTGACCCGCCCCCTGCCCCGGGGCGGCACGCTGCTGCTCGCCGGGCTCGCCGGCGTGGCCATCGCCGACAACTACGCCCTGCAGCCCGCCCTCACCGAGGTCGCGGCCGACCTCGGCGTCCCGCTGTCCGTCATCGGCCTCGTGCCGACCGCCGCGCTCGCCGGGTGCGTGGCCGGCTTCGCCCTGCTGCTGCCCCTCGCCGACCGCCTCGCCCCGGCGCGCCTGATCCCCGCGCAGCTCATCGCCCTGGCCGCCGCCCTCACCGTCGCCGCGGCCGCCCCCGGCGCCCCCGTGCTGCTGGCCGCCTACCTGCTCATCGGCGCGGCGGCGAGCGTCGCCGCCCAGGCCGGGACCATCGCGGGCCGGCACGCCCCGCCCGGGCGGCGCGCCGGTGCCGTGGCCACCGTCGCGGCCGGTCTGTCGGCCGGCATCCTGCTCAGCCGTCTGACCGGCGGCGCGCTCGCCGACCTCCTCGGCTGGCGGCGGATGCTGCTCGCCTCCGCGGCCCTGGCCCTGCTCGTCGCCGTCGCCGCGGCGGCGCTCCTGCCCCGGCAGCGGCCGCGGACCGACCGCGGCTACCGCCGCACGCTCGCCGCGCTGCCCCCGCTCCTGCGCCGCCACCCGCCGCTGCGCCACGCGGTCGCCGCCGGCGGGCTGTGGTACTTCGCCTTCAACGTCGTCTGGGTCGCCCTCGCGCTGGCCCTGGCCCAGCCGCCGTACTCCCTGGGCCCCACCGCCATCGGCATGTACGGCCTGGCGGGGCTCCTCGGCCTCGCCGTGCTCCCGGTGACCGGACGGCTCGCCGACCGTCACGCTCCCCGCGCCGTGATCACCGCCGGGCTGCTGGCGGCGGCGTGCGGAACAGCCCTGCTCGCCACCGGCCTGAACGCCCCGCCGGTCACGGCCGCCGGCCTCGCCCTGTGCGACGCCGGCTGCTTCGCCGCCCAGGCCGCCAACCAGAGCCGCGTCATCGCCCTCGACCCGCGGCGCTCCGGCAGCCTCAACAGCGTCTATCTCGTGCTCTACTTCATGATCGGCGCCGTCGGCACCGCCGTCGCGGCGCCCCTGCTGGCCGCCGTCGGCTGGCGGGGCACCGTCCTCACCGCCCTCGGCGCGCTCCTCGCGGCCGCCGCCCTCACGCACACCTCGCGCGCCGACCCGGCAGGCCGCGTACCGCTTCCCGCCCGACGCGCAGGGGGCTGCCCGACCCCGGACGGGGACCGAGCGGTCGCGGCGCCGGGCACCGCCGAGGGGCACCCTGGAGGGGACTCCGGCAGACGCCCGGACAGCCCCTGAGCGGGCCGGACCGCGACCCAGGGGAGGGTGCCGCGGATCCGGCCACCCGCCCTCCGACGCGGGTCCCACCCAGGCGGGTCCCACCGAGGCGACCACCCGCGCGCCCGGTCGCGGCGGAGGGCCCGGCCGGGGGCCCGGCCGGGGGCACGGCCGACCGGGGGCGCGCCCACGAACGGCGTGCCCCGGCCCGGGACGACGCGCGCGAGGGCGCGGTTCAGGCGGGCGTCAGCGCGGGTTCGCCGGTCTCGCCGGGGTAGCGGACGCCGATGCGCTCCCGGAGCGCGTCGAGCGTCCGCATGACGGCGAGCGTGCCGTCCAGCGGGACCATCGGCGACTCGGTCTCACCGGCCCGAACGGCGCGCATGACCTCCAGCGCCTCGTGGCGGAAGCTGTCGACCCGCCCGTCGGCCGGGTCGGCGGTGAACTCCTCGGGCGCGTGCCCGTCGCGGTGCAGCACGAACCGGTCGGCGTGGAAGAAGGAGTGCGGCAGCTCGATCCGGCCGCGCGAACCGGTCACCGACGCGGTCCTCGGCGAGTCGCCGACGATCGAGCAGTGCAGCAGCGCCTGCGCGCCGGTGTCCCACGACAGCAGGGCGCTCGTCTGCAGGTCGACGCCTTCCGCCGACAGCACCGCTTGCGCCGTCAGGTCCGCCGGCTCGCCCAGCAGCAACTGCGCGAACGACACCGGGTAGACGCCCAGGTCGAGCAGCGCGCCGCCGCCCTGCGCCGGGTCACGCAGCCGGTGCGAGGGCGAGAAGGGTCCGCTGATGCCGAAGTCGGCCTGTACCGCGCGCACTTCGCCGATCGCCCCGTCCCGCACCAGCGCCGCGACGCGGCGGATCACGGGGTTGCAGTACATCCACATCGCCTCCATCAGGAAGCTTCCGCTCCGCCGCGCCAGCGCGACCAGTTCCTCGGCCTCGCGCAGGTTCAGCGTGAACGGCTTCTCGCACAGCACGTTCCGCCCCGCCTCCAGGCACAGCCCGGCGGCGGCCCGGTGCGCCGAGTGCGGGGTGGCGACGTAGACGACATCGATGTCGGCGTCCTGGGCGAGCGCGTCCCAGTCGCCGTAGGCACGCGGGATGCCGAACCGCTCCGCGAAGATCCGGGCCGACTCGCCGCTGCGCGAGGCCACGGCCACGACCTCCGCGTCCGGCAGGTCCACCAGGTCGGCGGTGAACGCCGCCGCGATCCCCCCGGTCGCCAGAATGCCCCATCGCACGGGTTCCCCGGCCATGCCCCACCCCTTGTCCTGTACCTCGGCCACCTCGACTGTGATCGCGAGGATATCCGGGCGGGCGGTGCGCGGGCAGTGCGGGCAGTGTTGACGGGGAGGGCCTCAACCGCTTCTCGCGGCTCCTGATTGCGCGGTGCGCAGCTCCCGGGCTGCTTCCCCGCGTCTGTCCGGGTCCTCCCCGTCCCCTCAAGGAGATCATCGCGGCGCCGGTGCCCGACAGGGCCGTCCGGCCCGGCGTGCGAGGGCCGTCCGGCCCCACATGCGGTGGTCCGACGGCCCGCCTGACCGACGGCCCGCCTGACCGACGGCCCGCCTGACCGACGGCCCGCCTGACCGACGGTCCGACGGTCCGGGCCGGTCACAGAAGAGTGCTCCAGTAGGACCAGAACCGGGTCAGGAACAGCGTCGCGATCAGGCCGTACCAGGCGCCCAGCAGCATCCAGTGCGTCTCCAGGACCAGGCGCAGCGCAGCGCGGCCGCGGGCCGGCACGGGGATCACGCCGTCGCGGAGGTTGTGCAGGGTGACGTACCAGAACAGCGCGATGGTCACGGCCCACACCACGGCGCAGTACGGGCAGATCCGGTTCAGCTCGAACAGCGAGACCTGCATCAGCCAGTGCACGAACACCACCGCGGTCAGCGCACCGGCGTTCAGCGCCAGCCACAGCCACCGGCTCAGGCGCGTGCCCGACAGCACGGCCACGCCCAGCACGGCGACCACGGCGAACGCGCTCAGCCCCAGCAGCATGTTGGGGAAGCCGAACAGATTGCCCTGCGGGCTGGACATGGCGCTGCCGCAGCCCACGACCGGGCTGATGTCGCACAGCGGCTGGTAGGCCGGGTCCTTCAGCACGCGCCAGTCGATGACGGTCAGCTGGAAGGAGGCGAACCAGCCGACCAGACCGGTGACGGTCATCAGCAGGCCCGTACGCCTGCCGGACCGGGGTGGGGCGGGCGTGTCGGCGGCGAGCACGGGCGCTCCTCTCTTGTCGGGATTCCTGCCGGGATTCCTGCCGGGAGCCGCGCGCTCGTGACGGGCATGCGGGGCCGTCCGGTACCGCGGCCGGTCCGCCCGGCCGGGGCTGTCTCCGAGACGCCCGGACGCTAGCGGGCTGCCCGGCCTGTGCACGTGGGCCGAACGCCCCCGTACACAAGGCCGTTGGGCCCCTTCCCGGGCGGTCGTCCGGGGACCGCCGGCCGCACCGGCAGGGGCTGTCCGGCCCAGGTGCCGGCCTGTACGGCACGACGATGCTGGGTCCCGGCCGGCCGGAAGGCGTCCGGTCTGTCCGGCCCGTCTTCTCGTGCCCAGGGCCGCGGCAGGCACAGCGCGCCTCCGGACCGGTCGCCGTCCGGCTCCACCGTCTCGGCCGGACGAGCCATCCGCCACGTCCCGGCGCACGCGGCCGGTGCGGGCCGGCCGCCGGTCCCACCGGCCGCGCCGGGGACGTGGCGGACCGGCATCCCCGCCACCGGACGGCCGACGGCCGCGACCCGCAGGAGGCACCGCTTGAGCACGCTCCCCCTCGCCTCGGTGCCGGAGGACGCGGCGGCCCCGGAAACCGCCGGAGCCCGGCCCGCCTTCCCGGCCGACGAGCCGGAGCCGGCCGACGAGCCGGCCGACGAGCCGGCCGGGCGCCCGGCACCGCTGCTCACCGCCGCGCACCGCCTGCCGGAGGGCCGTCTGCCGGAGGGCCGCCTGCTCGTCGAGAGCCTGGTCGTCGGGGAACGCCGCATCACAGAGCCGGTCGACACCCCGCGCACCCCGCCTGCCGCGCCCGCCGCGCCTGCCGCGGCGGCTGACCCCCGTGCGCCGCGGGTCCTCTTCGAGGAGCACGCCGCCGCGGACGACGGTCGTGTCCCGCCGCTGCTCGACGAGGCCGCCGAGGTCTCCCTCGCCCAGCCGCTCACGCACCCGGGCCGTCGGCCGGCGCAGGACCCGTGCGGCCACCGCCGTCGCGCCGGGACGGCCCGGCCGCCTGCGGGGGACCGCCGAGCCCGGGGCGGACCCGTACGGCGTACGGCACGACCTGCGCCGCGCGACCGTGTCCGGTGTACTGGACGCCGTGACCGCGAGGCGCGCCCGGGCGCCGGCGGCACCGTACGACCCGGCGCCGCCGGCGGCCCGGACCGAGCGGCACGGCCCGGGAGTCCGCGCGGGCGAGCGCCTGCGGCGCGACCGGACGACCGGCGTGTCGCGCTCGGCCGCCGCTGAGCGGAGCCACGACGACCTCCCGCGGAACCGAGCCGAAGTCCGCGGAACCCGGCACAGAGAGAAGGAAGCCACCTCATGGACGGTGCACACCGCCGGAGCAGCACCCTGATCGGGGCGGTCGGCCTGGCCGTCGCCGCCGCGGGACCCGTGATGCTCGTGCGCGGCCGCCGCGGCCGCAAGGAGATCCGGGCCGAACTGGCCGCCCAGAAGATCACCTTCCCGGACCACGGGCTGCCCGCATCCCTCGCCTGCTTCGCGGGCCGGCCCGTGGAGACCGGGATCGAGGCGCACGCCTACGCGGAGCTGATCAAGGACCACGTCGTTCATGCCACCGGCGGGCGGACCTACGCCGAGATCACCGAGGAACTGCACGCGGGCGGGGGCGACGACGAGAAGCTCGCGCGGCTGCGGCAGACCGCCTTCATGGGCGAGACCCTGCGCGGGTCCCTCATGTCCGCCTACCAGGCATGGCATCTCACCACCCTGGTCACCGGCCTGGGCGCCCTGCTCACCGGCCTCGGCGCGGCTCTGTTCGCCACCTCGCGGGCCCTCACGCCCGACCGCGCGCACAGCCGCTGAGCCCGGATCCGCCGGGCAGGGACCGTCGGCCCTCGCATCAGGGCACAACGGCCGCCGCGGGACCGCTCCGCGAGGGCGGAAGCTGGGGCCGAACGAACCGGAGGTTGTCCCGTGCACGATCATTCCGAGCACCCGCTCGGCCGCCCCCGCCCCCGCCCTCGTCGCTCGCGGTGGGCACCGCGCACGGTCCGGTCCGGTCACCGTCCGGCCGCCCGCCTCGTCTGCCCTGACCCCGGGGCGGCCGGACCCGGCATCCGGCCGGCGGTGCCGCGGTGAGCGCGGCCGGCCAGGCCCTGCGGCGGCAGCGCCACGACACGGGGGAACGGCCGTTCATCGTCATCTGGGAGTCCACCCGGGCCTGCCCGCTGGCCTGCCGGCACTGCCGCGCCGAGGCGGTGCCGGACCGTGACCCGCGGGAGCTGGACACCGCCGCCGCGAAGGACCTGCTGCACCAGGTGGCCGCCTTCGGGCGGCCCGCCCCGCTGTTCGTGATCACGGGCGGTGACCCGTTCCAGCGCCCGGACCTGACGGAGCTCGTCGCGCACGGCGCCGCCGTCGGCGTCCGCGTCGCGGTCTCCCCCTCCGGCACCCCGACGCTCACCGAGGAGCGGCTGCGCGCCCTGCACGCGGCGGGCGCCGTCGGCCTCTCGCTCAGCCTGGACGGCTCCACCGCCGAGGTGCACGACGCCTTCCGGGGGGTGCACGGCGTCTACCGCTGGACCCTCGACGCCTGGGACGCGGCCCGCGCGCTCGGCCTGAAGGTGCAGATCAACACCACGGTCGCCCGGCACAACCTGCACGACCTGCCCGGCATCGTCCGCCTGGTCGCCGACCACGGGGCGATGCTGTGGAGCGCCTTCTTCCTGGTGCCCACCGGCCGCGGCCGCACGCTCGGCGCGCTGACCGCCGACGAGGTCGAGGACGTCCTCAACTTCGTCCACGACATGGGCCTGACCGTGCCCGCCAAGACCACCGAGGCCCACCACTTCCGCCGCGTCGCCCTGCAGCGCCGGATCCTCGCCTCGCTCGGCGAGGACCACGTCGAAGCGCTGCGGCTGGGGCCGTTGTACCGGGAGCTGAGCGAACGCGCCGCCGCCCTGGGACTGACCGCCGCCACCCGGCGCACCCGGCGCCCGCCGCTGGACGTCAACGCCGGCCGCGGCTTCGTCTTCGTCTCGCACACCGGCACCGTGCATCCCAGCGGCTTCCTGCCGCTGGGCGCCGGGAACGTGCGCGAGACCCCGCTGCCCGACATCTACCGCACGTCGGAGCTGTTCACCGGGCTGCGCGACGCCGGCCGGCTGGGCGGCCGGTGCGGGGCGTGCGAGTTCCGGCAGGTGTGCGGCGGCTCCCGGTCGCGGGCGTACGGCGTGACCGGCGACCCGTACGCCGAGGAGCCGTGGTGCGGCTACGTCCCCCGCTCCTTCCCGCACCAGCGGGAACTGGCCGCACTGCTGTCGGACGGCGACGGCCGCGCGGCCACGGCCCCGTAGCTCCGCCGGCCGACCCGCGCACCGAACGCGTCACGGGCCGCCGGCACCCGGCCATCCGGCTCCTCTTCCGGCTCCGGGCGGCTCCCGTCCCTCACCCGGTCCGACGTGCGACGGCCGACCGCGCCGCCGGGCCGGCGGCATGCCTCGCGCGGGCTCACCGCGACCGGCGGATCCGGCGGTTCCGCCGGATCCGGTGTCGAAGACAGCGCCCCCGGGTACGCGGCGGCAGAGGAAACGGCGCCGCCACACGCGTAGGAGGCGCGGGGCCGGTCCGGCACCGGCGCCGTTCCGGTGCCCCCGAGGGACGCCTCGTCGGCCTCATCGAACGCGAACAGGCCGGCCGCCCGCCCGGTGGGCGGAATCCGGCCCCTGGTGACGGACGGAGTGCCTGCCATGACCGAAGCACGCCGAGGAACCGTGGTCGTCGGAGTCGACGACTCCTCGCACACCTGGCTCGCCGCCGAGTGGGCGGCCCACGAGGCGGAGCTGCGCCGCAGCGTGCTCAGGCTCGTGCACGCCGCCGGGCCCGGCACGGAACTCGGCCGTGCCAGGACGGGGGCGGGGGTCGCCGAGCAGGTCCTCGAGGGGGCCACCGGACTGCTGGACGCCATCCGGGAACGTCTCGCCTCCAGCCGCCCGGGTCTGCAGATCGACACCTTCCTGTCGCAGGACGCCCCGGCCGAGGCCGTCCTCGCCGCCGCCGAGGACGCCGACCTGATCGTGGTCGGCAGCCGTGGGCGCGGCGGCTTCGCCGGGCTGCTGCTCGGCTCGGTGAGCCTGAAGGTGGCCGCCCACGCGGACCGGCCCGTGGTCGTCGTGCGCGGCGGCCGGCAGCAGCCCCTGCACGAGGGCATCGTGGTCGGCGTCCGGGACGACCGGGACGAGGAGGCCGTCCGGTTCGCCCTGGCCGAGGCGGAGCTGCGCAGGGTCGGTGTCCGGCTGGTGCACGCCTGGACGCCGCTCGGCCAGGCCGGGCTGATGGTGCCGCAGGTCGACCGGATCGACGAGGAACGACAGGCCCACGCCCAGCTGCTGAACCATGTCGCCCGGCCCGTCGCCGACCACCCGAAGGTGCACGTCGACACGGAGCTGACCGTCGACACGCCGGCGGGCGCGCTGGTGGACGCGTCACGGCAGGCGGGGCTCGTGGTGGTGCCGCGGCACCCGGCCGAGGGCCGGCTCGGTCTGCACCTGGGCTCGGTGGTCCACGCGGTCCTGCACCACGCCGCCTGCCCCGTGGCCGTCGTCCCCACGAACCGGAGCCGGCCGCAGCCGCCGCCCCGCCCCGCGTGAGAACGGGCGAGACACAGAGCAGGCCCGGAACCGGCACCGGTCGGCGTGACCGCCGTGCGCCGGAGCGACCGGCACACGGGGCGCTCAGCGTCGGTACAGGGCGACGACGGTGCCCTCGGCGAGCTGGTGTTTCTCGACGGCCCGGTGCACGTCCTCGGCGCCGGGGGCGCCGGACAGGTCGCACGGCTCGGCGAGGGCGTACAGCCGGAAGAAGTAGCGGTGCGCCTCGTCGCCGGGCGGCGGGTGCGGCCCGCCCCAGCCCCGCCGGTCGAAGCCGTTGACGAGTTCGGTGCCGCCGGGCGGGCACTCGCCCTCCGCGACGCCTGCGCTGCGCGGGTCGATGCCGACCACGATCCAGTGCACGAAGGTGCCCGACGGGGCGTCGGGGTCCTCGCACAGCAGCACCAGCTCGGCCGCGTCGCCCGGGACGCCGCTCCAGGTCAGCGGCGGGGAGACGTTCTCGCCCTCCAGGGCGTGGCGGCGTGCGATGAAGGCGTGGTCGTCGAACGCTTTGCTGTGGAGTTCGATGCCGGACATGTGACCGGAGTACCCCCGCCGGAGCGGGGCCTCACATCACGCCCACGGTCACCGCGCACGACCAGCCGTACGCGTCGGGGGCGATGCGCAGCTCGTGCCACGAGGCGTTCCGCGGCAGGGCGCCGGCGCCTTCCGCGCCTGCCGGCCGGGCCACCGCGAGGCGCACGTCGAGGCCGTCGTCGGTGGCGTCCGCCTCCACGTCGACGGGCACCTCGCCGTAGGTCTCCAGCCGCCCGACGACCTCGTCCAGCAACGCGGAGAGCAGGTCGTCGTCGCTGGCCCCGGCCAGGCTGATCCGCTCCACCGCCCGGGGCCGCACCGCGTCGATGTCGGCGAAACACTCCACCACGCCCAGGACCGCCTCCGCCATGCACCGCTCGCGGCTGGTACCCCATGCCTCGATGCGGACGTCGGCGGCCTGCGGCACCGACCGGTGGCCGCTGGAGCCGTGCCGTCGCTCCTGCCGTTCGTCGTCCGGGTCGCCGACCATGATCACCGCCTCGCAAACGCGTGCCTGCCGGCCCGCCTGTTCGTTCGCCGGGCCGCCGGCTCAGCTCCGGGTGTCCGGGCCCGCCGACTCGTGGAGCGCCGCCTCTCTCGGCTCGTACCCGTGCGGCGCGCGGCGGTGGTGTGTCGCCGCGGCCACGCCCAGGCCGAACAGGAGCGCCAGCACGAGACCGGAGCAGAAGATCGCGAGCGTGTTCATGGTGGCGACGTGTTGACCGAGCACCGACACCTGGTACTCGGGACCCCCGGACAGGTTGCCGGTGATCAGCAGCGCGGTGAAGGCGGCGGTGGCCGCGACGAGGAGCAGTCCGATGAGACGCATCCGAGTCATCTCCTCAAAAGAGGTCTTGCAGCGGTGCGGGTACCCCCGCCCCGCCGGGTCATACGGGATCGCGCACACCGTTCCTGACGTCCCCCGCCGGCAGCTCCGCTGCCTGCGCAACTTCGGTCATGAGCAGGAGAGTTCGTGTGGGAAACTGTCGGCAACCGCCCGCGCGCGAGGTCGTGGCGGTCGTCGACGGGAGGGCAGTGTGGGACAGGACGGGGTCCGCGCCGAGGAGATCGACACCAGCAGGCCGCACCCTGCGCGGATCTACGACTACCTGCTGGGCGGCAAGAACAACTACGAGGTGGACCAGCAGGCCGGCGAGGCCCTCGCCGCCGCCGCGCCCGAGGTGCGCATCGGCCTGCGGGCCAACCGCGCCTTCCTCCAGCGCGCCGTCCGGTACGTCGTCGACAGCGGCGTCCGCCAGATCCTCGACATCGGCACGGGGCTGCCCATCTCACCCAACGTGCACGAGGTCGCCCGCGAGGTGGCGCCGGACGTGCGGGTCGCCTACGTCGACAACGACCCCATCGTGAAGGCGCACGGCGACGCACTGCTCAGCGGTGCCGGCACGACCAGCATCGCGCTGGCCGACCTGCGCGACCCGCGGGCCCTGCTGGACCACCCCGACGTCCGCAGCGTCATCGACTTCGACCAGCCCGTCGCCCTGCTGCTGGTCGCCGTCGTCCACTTCCTCACCGACGCCGAGAAGCCCGACCAGGTCGTCGCCACCCTGTGCGAGGCGCTGCCGGCCGGCAGCTACCTCGTCCTCTCGCACGTCACCGGCGACTTCGCGGACCGCACCGCGGCGCAGGCTGTCTACGACAAGGCCACCGCCACCCTGAACCTGCGCACCCGCGCCGAGATCGAGCGGTTCTTCGACGGCTTCGAACTCGTCGAGCCCGGCCTGGCCCAGATCCCGTTCTGGCGCCCGGACAGCCCGCCCCCGCCCCGCTCGGAGGAGATCGGCTTCTACGCCGGTGTGGGGCGCAAGAACGCCTGACCCCACCACGTCCCACCCGCGTCCCCAGGGGCGCACGGCGACCAGGGTCCGGCGGTGACCGCGCCTACCGCCGTACCCTGGTCGCCGTGCCCCGTCCCGACCGCACCGGACGTCTCCGCCGGTCCGCGCCCGCCGTCCGCGCGACGGTGACGACCGGACTCCAGGGCCCGGAGCGTGCCGGATGACCGCCCGCCGGACGGCCGCTGGCGGTGACGGGCCCGCCGCCGCGGCGGCGCGCGTCACCGGGTGTGCCGTGCGCGGTGAGCGCCGCCTGTCCGCCGCGCTCGCCGAGGTGACCCTGGACGACGGCCGGCCGGTGATGGTCAAGCGCGGTGACGAGCCCGCCGTGCGGGCCGAGGAGGCCGGGCTGCGCTGGCTGGCCGCGGCCGGCGCGGTGCGGGTGCCGCACGTGCACGGGCGCGACCGGCACTGGCTGGTGACCGCCCGCGTGCCCGATGGCCGGCCGACGCCGGGGACCGCGCTGCGGTTCGGGCGCGAGCTGGCCGCCCTGCACGCGGCGGGCGCGCCCGCGTTCGGCGCCCCGCCGCCCGGTGGCCCCGTGGACGCCCGCATCGGCCTGGCCCCCATGCGCAACGTCCCCGGCACCGACTGGCCCCGCTGGTACGCCGAGCACCGGGTGCTGCCGTATCTGCGTCGCGCGGTCGACGCCGGCACCGTCCGGCCCGCGGAGGCGGCCGTCGTCGAGCGGCTCTGCGAGCGGCTGCCCGAACTGGCCGGACCCGCCGAGCCGCCGGCCCGGCTGCACGGCGACCTGTGGAACGGCAACGTGCTGTGGGACGGGGAGCACGCCTGGCTGATCGACCCGGCCGCGCACGGCGGGCACCGGGAGACCGACCTGGCCATGCTCCACCTGTTCGGCTGCCCGTACCTGGAGCACGTGCTCGACGGGTATCAGCGGGCCGCGCCGCTCGCCGACGGCTGGAGAGACCGCGTCGGGCTGCACCAGCTGTTCCCGCTGCTGGTGCACGCCGTGCTGTTCGGGCGCGGTTACGCCGAGCAGGCCCTCGCCGCGGCCCGGGCGGCCGTCGCCGAGTGAACCACGACCGAGACCCACGACCGAGACCCACGACCGAGACCCACGACCGAGAGCTCCGAGCAGGCCGAAGGGGCGCCGCACGGCCCGGCCGTACGACGCCCCTTCGGTCACGTCGGCGGCGAGGAGAGCGAACGGACTACATCAGAAAGGAGTTTGAGAAGGAAGCCCGTTCATGGCCTCGCCTGCGAGCCACCCTAACAGTCAGGCGGGGATCAGGTCGCGCAGGTTTTCCGGGGTGACGACGCGGGAGTCCGGGTGCAGTCCGTCGGGCCGTTCCAGACCGATGTAGGTGACGGGGCCGTCCGGGACCGAACCGCCGTCCCACAGCGTCACCTCCGCCCCGCCGGCGGCCATCAGGTCGGTGAGGTGCCGCACGGTGAGGTACTCGCGCTCGACGATGCCGCGCAGCAGCGTCGAGAGCGTCACCCGGACCCCCTCGACCTGGTTGCCCGCGTCCAGGCCCCTCAGGTAAAGGTGCAGCCACCGGGCGGTCCAGCGGCCGTCCCGTTCCCGCCGGAACGCCAGCGGCACCGCGACCCGCCCCGGCCCGCGCAGCTCCGACTTCATGCGCACGGTGCGCGGTTCGAACGGCCGGCCCCGCTGCTCGCCCTCACGCAGCATGAAGCCGAAGAAGGACTCCTCGACCTCCTCGAAGCCCTCGCCGGCGAAGATGTGGACCTGCGGCACGATATGGGTGCTGCGCACGGCGCCCAGCCGGAGGTTGATGAACTCCGAAGCCCCGTCCGGTGCTTCGGTGATGTCACCGGAGTGCTCGCCCTCGTACTGGCTCAGCGCGGTGTACGACAGCCAGGCGGTGGTCCGGTACCGGGCGTCCAGCATCAGCGCCGACAGGTCGAAGTCCGTGCGGAGTTCGGCCTGCTTCCAGTACACGAAGAAGCGCAGCAGCTCGCCCTCGACCGGGGAGACGGAGCCGCGGGGCAGCACGCCGAGTCCGGCCGCGGTCGCCCTGCCGCTGAGCGGCAGCGCCACGTCGAGGACGTCCGGATCCACCAACAGCCGCTGCGGGGAGGGCAGTCGGCGGCCGGTCTCGGCGTCGAGCGCGGAGATCAGCCGTACCCGCTCCGGCGGCAGCACCGGCGGGCGCTCGTCCGCGGTGACCCAGGCACGGCCCAGCCGGTTGACGAAGACGCGGCGCTCGCCGGTCTGCCGGGCCCGGTTGTGCAGGTGCTCGCGCACCGCCAGCACGACCCGGCCCGCGACCAGGGGCGCGACCTGCTCGGCGGCGGCCACCACGGCGTCCCGCTCGTCCTGCGTGAGGGACATGCGCAGCAGCCGGTCCAGGGACCTGAACAGCTTGCCCGGCGCGGACTTCAGCAGCTCCGTCGCGCCGGTGACGTCGTACACGCCCAGCAGCTCCTCCACCCGGCTGTAGAAGGAGCGCGCCCGCTGCTCGCCGCGGGCGACGGCGAACACCTCGGCCGCGTGCGGCCACTTGGGGTACTCGTGCGGGTGCAGGCGCTCGCCGAGCCGCTTGAACGCCTCCCGGTGCGCGTGCACGTCCGCCAGCTTGGCGGGGGCCGCCGCGACGACCGCGTCCAGGCCGGCGAGCAGGGCCCGGCGGACCGGGCGGGGCAGCGTACGGAACCGGGTCGGCTCCCGCAGGGTCACGTCGCCTCCCGACAGCGCGCAGGCCAGCCGCAGCACGTCGGTGACGGTGTCCAGCAGGAGGTCCGCGCCGGCCGTCAGGCGGGCCCGGTTGACGACCGCCCGGTTCTCGCGGACCGGGATCACCTCCGGCTGCGGCCCGTCCACGCAGGCCCCGGCGAGGGTCTCCAGGTCGCGCAGGCCGTCGTCGCCCAGCGGCGTCCCGCTGCCCGCCAGCGCCAGGTACAGGCCGGTGACCTCCTCCCGCGGCGGCCCGCCGAGGTGCAGGACGGTCATCCGGTCGCCCGCGGCCGCGATCAGCTCGTCGTGCGCGGCGAGCAGCTCCTCGTAGGTGTGCCGGTAGGTGCCGTAGGAGGGCAGCGTGAGCAGGTCCAGCATGCCGCCGCGCAGTTGGGTGAGCGTGCTCTCGCGGGACGCGTCGTCGTCGAGCGCCTCGGTGACGCAGCGCATCCAGAAGTCGACGGTGTCCGGCACGCCGGCCGGGAAGTCGACGAAGTACGTGTTGTGCCGCACGTGGTCGCCGGTCATCTCCCGTACGGTCCGCAGCGTACGCACGGCGGTGTCGACGACCGTGCCCTCGGACAGCCCCGACAGGCGCGTCAGCAGATCCGCCGAGAGCTTGAAGCCCACGGACATCAGCACGGCGTCGAACTGCCGTGCCGCCACGTCCCCTCGCCCGGCCGGGCCGGACGGCAGCGGGAGGCGGTGGGTGTGGCGTACGACCAGCTGTTCGAGGTTCTGGGACATTGCGGCATGATCCCAGGGCCGCACGGGCCGGCGCACCGGGGTTTTCCGGAGCGGCCGCGGGGCTGCCGCGGGGCGCGCTCAGCCGTCGCGCGCGGTCCGCAGCAGGTGGTCGCGGACCAGGGTCACGTGCGGGTTGGCCAGGGCGCCCGGGCGCTGCACGAGGAACGCGGTGTTGATCGGAGGATCGTCCGGGGCGTGCAGCGCGACCAGGGCGCCCGAGGCCAGTTCGGCGGCGCACAGGTAGCGGGGCAGGACCGTGAAACCCGTGCCGCCGGCCACCGCCGCCTTCACCGCGTTCAGGTCGGGCATGGTGACGGCCGCCTGGCACACCAGCCGCCGGCCGAAGACATGGCGCCAGTAGCGGCGGACGATCGGCAGGTCGTCGGCGTAGGCGACGAGCGGGACGCCGTGCAGGGCGGCGGGCCCCGCGGCGGCGATCCGGGCCGGCCCGCCGATGCGCGCGGCCCGGGCGGGCGAGGCGACCAGCACGAACTCCTCGTCCGACAGGGGCGTGGAGACCAGGGCGCGGCCACGCGGCCGGAACGTGGCGATCACCAGGTCGTGGTGGCCCGCCCGCAGCTCCGCCAGCAGCGGCTCGGTCAGGCCGGGGGTGACGCGCAGCCGTACCCCTCGGTCGATCAGCGGGGCGATGCCGGGCAGGACGCTGTGGGTCAGCAGCTCGTTGGGGCCGGCCAGGTGCACCGGCTCCGGCGGGTGGTCCTCCGCGGCCCCGCCCGGACCGGCGACCGCGGCGAGGGCGTCCAGCGGTTCGACGACGCGGGCGGCGAGCTCGTCGGCGTGCGGAACGGGGGAGACGCCGCGTGCCTGCCGCTGGAACAGCTCCCGGCCCAGCTGCCGCTCCAGGGCGCGCACCTGTGTGGTCACCGTGGGCTGGGAGAGGCCGAGCAGGCGGGCCGCGGCGGTGAAGGAACCGGTGCGGTAGACGGCCAGGAACGTGCGCAGCAGGTTCAGGTCGAGCGCCGCCGCACCGCCGGCCTGCCCCGCTTCCTGGCTGCCATCGGCTTCCCTATCTCTCATATGGGCGAGCCTATTGGAATCCAATGGCTCGGCGGGCATACGGTCGACTGCGGCGCCGCACCGACGACCGGCCGCACGGCGTCGGCGAGCGCACTCAGGCAGCGGCCCGAAAGAGACACCATGTCGAAGATCCTTTTCGTGATGACCGGCGCCGACCACTGGACCCTGGCCGACGGCACCAAGCACCCCACCGGCTTCTGGGCCGAGGAGGCCGTGGCCCCGTACGAGGCGTTCAAGGCGGCCGGCCACGAGATCGTCGTCGCCACCCCGGGCGGTGTCGTGCCGCCCGTCGACCGGGCCAGCCTCGCGCCCGAGGCCAACGGCGGGCAGGAGAACGCCGACCGCATCGCCGCCGCGCTCGACCGGATGACCGAACTGCGCCACCCCGTGCGCCTGGAGGACGTCGACCTCGACGACTTCGCCGCCGTGTTCTACCCCGGCGGCCACGGCCCGATGGAGGACCTGGCGGTCGACGCCGAGTCCGGCAGGCTCCTGACGGCCGCCCTTCGCTCCGGCCGGCCGCTCGGCGTCGTCTGCCACGGCCCGGCCGCCCTCCTCGCCGCCACCGGGGACGACGGCGCCAACGCCTTCGCCGGATACCGCGTGGCCGCCTTCACCAACGCCGAGGAGACCCAGGCCGGACTCGCCGGGAAGGCCCGCTGGCTGCTGCAGGACCGGCTGACCGAGGCCGGCGTGCAGGTCGAGGAGAAGGAGCCGTGGACGCCGAACGTCGTGGTCGACCGCAACCTCGTCACCGGCCAGAACCCGGCATCCTCCGCTCCGCTCGCCGCGGAACTGCTCAAGAAGCTCGGCTGACTCCGTCGGGGCGGCAGCACAGCGAAACGGCCGGTCCGCCTCGCGCGGACCGGCCTGTGTGCCGTCCCTTTCTGGTTCTCGCTGTGTCGCGTGCTCGTTGTGCCGCTACGGCTCGTTCCCGCCGTGCCGCTACGGCTTGGGGGCGCTCCTCGCCGCCGTGCCGGCGCACACGAGCCCCAGGATCACGGCCAGGGCGCCGATGACGACGTTGTTCCAGATGATCCCCGCGTCGGGGCCGGTGCCGACGATCCACGGGGCGATGATCATCCAGATGCCCAGTGCGGACATGGCCCAGCTCAGGCCGTACATGTGCTCGGGCGCGGCGGTGAAGCCGAGCCCCAGCAGTCCGATGGCGATGCCCACCACCAGGTTGTGGGTCATGAGCGCGGGCTGGCTGGTCGTGTAGTGGAGTATCCACGGGGATACCGCGCAGTACAGACCGAGCAGGAACACCGGTCCGTCCACGAGCGCCACGTCGCGACCGCCGAGCACACGGGCGTAGCGCGCCCGCATTTCGGTGACGTCCGGGTGACCGGCCATGTCGCCCTTGGTGCGCGAGACGTTGGCCATGACTCGCCTCCTTCGGCTCGCAAGTCTGACCGCGTCGGCTTGCCGATTGCCGGTTGCTCGATTTGCCGATTGTCGATGTGTTGATCTCGAGCGCGGTGCACGGTAAGCGCCGCCTGACACCATTTTGCGCTTATTCGCCCCTTATGTGTAGAGGTCGGTGCCGAGGCGTGAGGGGCGGGTGCGGAGGGCGGGCAGGATGCGACGTCCGCCCGGGCCGTACCGGGGGCCGGCGGGCACCTGCGGCCCGGGCGGCCTCGGGGCGTCTGCCGGGGAGGCGGCCCCCGGTACGCCCATGGTCGGAGCCGGGGAGCAAGGTCATCAACTCGCATCGATTCTGCGTCGTATAGTCGCCCCATGAGCGAGCCACCCGCCGCCCCGGACCCCGGCGCCGGCCGGGCCTCCCACGGGGCCGACGTGCCCCTGACGACCGGCGCGCTGGCCCGTCGGCTGGGCGTCTCGCCCACCACGCTGCGCTCCTGGGACCGCCGCTACGGCATCGGCCCCGCCGTCCGCACCGACGGCCGGCACCGGCGCTGGACCCCGCGGGACGTGGCGGTGCTCGAGGCGATGTGCCGGCTGACGTCCTCCGGCGTGCCGCCGGCGGAGGCGGCCCGCGCCGCCCGGGAGACGGCCGGCTCGCCCGCCGCGACCGGCGTGACCGAGGAGCCCCAGGAGTCTCGGGAGTCTCAGGAGCTCCGGTCGGCACGGGAGACCCGGGAGCCCGAGGCGCGTGACTCCTCCACCGCGGCCCGCACCCTGCCCCTCGGCGACGTGCGCCACGAGTGCCGGGGCCTGGCCCGCGCCGCCGTACGCCTCGACGCCCCGGCCGTCGAACGGCAACTCGCCGCCGCCGTGGAGCAGTACGGCATCGCCGTCGCCTGGCAGGAGGTCATGGTGCCGACGCTGCACGCGGTGGGCCGCAAGTGGGCGTCGTCCGGCGACCGTTACGTCGAGGTCGAGCACCTGCTGTCCTGGCACGTCTCCACGATCCTGCGCCGGTGCACCCCGCCCCCCGGACGGCAGGGCGACTCCCCGGTGGCCGGGCCCGTCGTCCTGGCCTGCGTGCCCGGCGAACAGCACACCCTGCCGATCGAGGCGCTCAACGCCGCCCTCTGCGAACTCGGCCTGCCCACGCGGATGTTCGGGGCCGCCGTGCCCGCGGAGGCGCTCGCGGCGGCGGTGCAACGGCTCGGCCCGTCCGCCGTCGTGCTGTGGGCGCAGGCGCGCTCCACCGCGAGCCTGCCGCTGGCCCGCCACATCGCCGGCACCCGATGGGGGGTCAAGGGCGCCCGCCGACAGCCGCTGGTGGTACTGGGCGGGCCCGGCTGGTCCGGCCCGTCGGCGCGGGGGCTGCTCAGACCGGCGACCCTGAAGGACGCCCTGGACATCGTGTCCGGCACGGCGAGGGGCGAGACACCGGCCGAGCGGGGGTGACGACCGCCCGCCGTCCGGGCCGGCCCGGGGCGGACACCGCCCCTGCACGGTCCGGGCCCGGTTCGGGGCGCCGCCCTTGCCGGGCGTCCGGGCCTCGTCTCGGGGCGGATATCGTCCTTGCCCGGTGTCCGGGCCCGGCTCGGGGCGAAGACTGCTCTTGCGCGGTCCGGGCTCGGTTCGG
>NZ_JBIRUY010000028.1:41030-136584 GCF_044335305.1 Streptomyces sp. NPDC020490
GGGCATCGTGCCTGCCCGGTGTCCGGGCCTCGTCTCGGGGCGGATATCGTCCTTGCCCGGTGTCCGGGCCCGGCTCGGGGCGAAGACTGCTCTTGCGCGGTCCGGGCTCGGTTCGGGGTGTCGCTCTTGCCGGGTGTCCGGGCCTGGGTTCGGGGTGGGCATCGTGCCTGCCCGGTGTCCGGGCCTCGTCTCGGGGCGGATATCGTCCTTGCCCGGTGTCCGGGCCCGGCTCGGGGCGAAGACTGCTCTTGCCCGGTCCGGGCTCGGTTCGGGGTGTCGCTCTTGCCGGGTGTCCGGGCCTGGGTTCGGGGTGGGCATCGTGCCTGCTCGATGTCCGGGCCTCGGTTCGGGGTGGGAACCGTCCCTGCCCGGCGTCCGGGCCCGGCCCGGGGCGAAGACTGCTCTTGCCCGGGGCCTGGGCTCGGCTGGGGTCGTACGCCGATCCTGCCCGGCATGCCGGCCCGGCCCGGGGCGAAGACTGCTCTTGCCCGGGGCCTGGGCTCGGCTGGGGCTGTACGCCGATCCTGCCCGACGTTCCGGCCCGGCGCGGGGCGGAGACCGTCCTGCCCGGTGTCCGGGGGCCGGGCCGGGGCGGTGGAGACCGCCCGTCCGGCGCATCCGTGGGCGGTGTACGGCGGGAAGGGATCCACACACGTGCGTGACGGCGCACGAACGCCGTCGCCCGGCAGTCCGGGCGGCCCGACAGCCCGAGGGGTCCCATCGTGTCCGCGCCCGCCCACACCCCCGACGTCCTGGTGATCGGCGCAGGCGTCGCCGGGCTCGCCTGCGCCCGTGACCTGCTCGCGGCGGGCCTCGACGTCCACGTCCTGGAGGCGTCCGACGCGGTGGGCGGGCGGATGCGCTCCGACCGGGTCGAGGGGTTCGTCGTCGACCGCGGCTTCCAGGTCTTCAACACGTCGTACCCGCAGATCCGCCGCCGGCTGTCGCTGCGCGAACTGCGGCTCCGGCCGTTCACGCCGGGCGTCCTGATCCACACCGGGCGCGGCAGGCTGCGTTTCAACGACCCCACCCGCCGTCCCCGCACCCTGCCCGACCTGCTTCCCGGCCGCCTCGCCGGACCCCGCGACCTCGCGGCGCTCGGCGCGCTGTCGGCCCGCGACCTGCTCGCCCCCGTCCGGTTGGTGAAGCGGTCGCCGGACCGCACCACCCGCACGGCCCTGGCGGATGCCGGGTTCTCGGAGGAGTTCGTCGAGCGGTTCTTCCGCCCGTTCCTGTCGGGGGTGTTCCTGGAGGACGAACTGGAGACCTCCAGCCGGTTCTTCCACCTCGTCTGGCGCAGCATGCTGCGCGGCACCCTGTGCCTGCCCGCCGAGGGGATCGGCGCGGTGCCCCGCGCGCTCGCGGCCGCGCTGCCCGCCGGCACCGTGCGCCTGGAGACGCCGGTGGCCACGCTCACCGACGACGGCGCCGTC
The DNA here is from genome assembly GCF_044335305.1 of Streptomyces sp. NPDC020490. Classification (NCBI taxonomy): domain Bacteria; kingdom Bacillati; phylum Actinomycetota; class Actinomycetes; order Kitasatosporales; family Streptomycetaceae; genus Streptomyces; species Streptomyces sp. NPDC020490. The sequence continues at coordinate 42,464 of NZ_JBIRUY010000028.1, forward strand.
ACGGCCGACGGCGCCGAACTGGCCGCGCGGGCCGTGGTGGTGGCGACCGGTCCCGGACCGGCGGCCGGCCTGCTGCCCGGCCTCGACCTGCCCGCCTACCGGACGGTGACGACGTACTACCACGTCACCGACCGCTCACCGCTCGGCGAGCCGACCCTCCTCGTCGACGAGCGGCGGCGGTTCCTCAACACCGTCGTCCTCAGCGACGTCGTCCCGCCGTACGCGCCCGCCGGCTCCGCCCTCGTCGCGACCTCCGTCCTCGGCGGGGACGACCCGGGACGGGAGAGGTCCGTGCGCGAGGCGCTCGCCGAGGCCTACGGCGCCTCCACCGGCGGCTGGGACCTGCTGACCGCCCGCACGGTCCCGGACGCGCTGCCCGCGATGCCCCCGCCGCAGCCGCTCAGCCGCACCAGCCGGGTCTCGCCGGCCCGGCACGTCTGCGGCGACCACCGCGCCACCGGCTCGGTCCAGGGCGCGCTGGCGTCCGGCGCCCGCGCGGCCCGCGAGGTGCTGCGGGATCTGCGCCACGCCGGCCGCTAGCGGGGCGGTCGCCGCGGGATCCGCGCCGTCGGCAGCCGGGCGGTTCCCCCCCGGCGCGTACCCCGGTCCGCCTCGCCGTGTGCCGGCCTCCCCGGCCTGCCGAGAAGGTGCGTCCCTTGCGCACGCCGACCCGGCCCGGGGGGACCGTCGCCGTCCGCGACGTCGTGCGCCCGCCGCTCAAGACGCGACGCGCCCACGCCGTGCACTGGACCGCGGCACCGGACACCGGTCCGAGCGCCGGGCCGGGGCGCGCGGGGCGCACCGGCCCGGGGGAGGGGCCGGGTCAGCGGCGCCAGGCCGGGGGCGTCGGCAGGGGGCCGGGCGGTTCGACGGTCAGTGCCCTGCCGTCGGTCCGGCCGGTGAGCCAGCCCAGCAGCTCCGCCGCCGGCCCCGTCACCCGTGGTCCCTGTCCGTCCTTGACGACCCGGACGGTCCGGTCCTCGTCCGCGCACAGCGTCAGCGGCGGGGCGTCGGGGTCGCCGCGCAGTTTCCCCACGGTCGTCTCCAGCTCGCGGGCTACGAAGAAGGCGGGCCAGTCGGCCGGGCCGTGACCGGTGGCCAGGTCGGTGTGGTGCACTTCCACCTCGCGCAGCATGCTCCCCACGGCCCCGCGCACCGGCTTCAGGCCGCCGCCGAGCCAGCGCACCGGCACCTCCCAGGCGTCCCGCGGGTGGTCGCCGGCCGCGGCGAGGAAGCGGTGCAGCGCGGTGTCCATGTCGTCGAGGAGCACGGCGGCGGGCCGGCCGGCGCCCTCCTCGATCTCGCGCTCCCGCTGGGCCTCGTCGGCGTACTGCGGCAGGTCGGCGCCCGAACGGGCGGAGGCGAGCAGCCGGCTGCGGGAGTCGGCGCTGCGGGCCAGATGGGTGAGGACGTGGCCGCGGGTCCAGCCGGGCAGCAGCGAGGGCGCCCGCACCTCCGCGTCCGACAGCACGGCCGCGGTCGCGAGCAGCCGGTCGACGGAGGCGCGCAGCAGAGGCAGCAGCGAGGCGGGGCTGTCGGGAGGCATGGGTCTCCGATCGGTGACGACGGATCGCGGTGACGACGGATCGCGGTGACGGCGGGGCGCGGTGACGGCGGGGCGCGGTGACGGCGGATCGCGGTGACGACGGTCGTCTCACCTGTTCCCGGCCTGCGGCGATCTGCACGTCGCTCCTCCGGTGGGGGCCGGTCCGGATGACGCCGGGCGGTGTCGCTGAAGTCCACGGGGATCACGGCCGCCGGCCCCGGACCCAGCACCGCGTAGCCGGCGAGGACCGCTTGTCACGCGAGCCACGGTGCGCGTATGCCCGGGGGCGCGCGGCCCTACGCGGTGCGTGGCTGGACGCACCCCCGCGCGGCCCTCACTCGTGCTCCCGGGCGCGGCGGAAGCGGGTCAGGCCGTAGGCGAGGTCGATGATCGGGTCCGGGTAGTCGGCGACGGCGGCCCGGTCCAGGCCCCGCAGCTTCCAAGGCTCGTGCACCGCGGGCCCGTCGAGCCCGGCGAGTTCGGGAACCCACCGGCGGACGTAGGCCCCGTCCGGATCGTGCCGCTTGGCCTGCGTGACCGGATTGAGGACGCGGTTGGGCCGGGTGTCGGTGCCGGTGCCCGCCATCCACTGCCAGTTGAGCTGGTTGTTGGCGATGTCGCCGTCGACCAGCAGGTCCAGGAAGTGCCGGGCGCCGACGCGCCAGTCGACGTACAGGGTCTTGGTCAGGAAGCTCGCGGTCAGCAGCCGGCCCCGGTTGTGCATCCACCCCTCGTGCCGCAGCTGGCGCATCGCCGCGTCGATCAGCGGATAGCCGGTACGGCCCTCCCGCCAGGCCGCGACGTCCTCGGCGGCCGCGTGCTCCGAGCGCCAGCGGTCGTGCTTGGTGCGGTAGTCCGCGGTGGCCGCGGCGGGCCGGGCCGCCAGCACCTGGCGGTGGAAGTCCCGCCAGGCGATCTGCCGTACGAACGCCTCGGCGCCCGGCCCGCCCGCCTTCCGCGCCCGGTGGACGGCCTCGACGGGGGAGACCGTCCCGAAGTGCAGGTGCGGCGAGAGCCGGGAGGTGGCGTCACCGGCCAGGTCGTCCTGGCGGTCCTCGTAGTCGGCGAGCCCGCCGCGCAGCCAGGCGGACAGGCGCCTGCGCCCCTCCGGCTCGCCGCCCGCCGCCAGGGCCGGTGACAGCCCGGAGAGGCCGGCCCGGGAGGGCAGCGGCTCGGAGCCGACGTCGTCCGGCACCCGCACGGCGCGCGGCGCGGCCAGCGGATCGCGCAGCCGCAGCTCGGACCACCGCCGGAAGTACGGCGTGAACATGGCGAAGTGGTCCGAGGAACTCGGCGTCACCGCGCCGGGCGTGACGGCCGTGGTCACCGTGTCGTGGACGTGCAGCCGCCTGCCCTCCGCCTCCAGGGCGCGCCGCAGCCGCCGCTCGCGCAGCTGCGCGTAGCCGCTGACGTCGGCCGCCATGTGGACCTCGTCGGCGTCCGCCTCGGCGGCCACCTTGCACACCTCCTCCACGACGTCCCCGGAGCGGACCACCAACCGCCCGCCGCGCTCGCGCAGCCCCGCGTCGAGGTCGCGCAGGCAGTCGGCGAGGAACGCCAGCCGGTTGGGCGCGGCGAAGCCGGCCCGCGCCACGCCCCGGTCGCGCACGAACAGCGGGACGACCCGGTGGGCCTCGCTCGCGGCCCGCAGCGCGGGATGGTCGTGCAGGCGCAGGTCGCAGGTGAACAGGACGACCGATACGTTCATGGTGCGTACTCCGGGTGACGGGAAGGAGGCGGCCGGTGAGGTGTTTCCGGCCGGGGCGAGCCGGCGGATGCGGCCGTCAACGGGCCGACGTGCGTTCCCTCGCCGGTGGGACGGGCGTCCGGGCGGCGGCCCGTGCGATGTTGCGGGCCATGCCGCCGAACACGACGGCGTGGAAGGGCGAGACGCTCCACCAGTAGGCGTGCCCGAGCAGCCCGTGCGGGTGGAACAGGGCCCGCTGCCGGTAGCGGGTGCGGCCCTCGTCGTCCGTCTCCGCGCGCATCTCCAGCCAGGCCAGCCCCGGCAGCCGCATCTCCGCGCGCAGCCGCAGCAGGTGCCCGGGCTCGATCTCCTCCACCCGCCAGAAGTCCAGCGAGTCGCCGACGCGCAGCCGGGCCGCGTCGCGTCGCCCCCTGCGCAGGCCGACCCCGCCGAACAGCCGGTCCAGCCGCCCGCGCACCGCCCAGGCGAGCGGGAAGGAGTACCAGCCGTTGTCCCCGCCGATGCCCTCGATCACCCGCCACAGCGCCTCCCGTGAGGCGTTCACGGGCCGCTCGCGCCGGTCCGTGTACAGGCTGCCGCCCGCCCAGTCGGGGTCGGTGGGCAGCGGGTCGCTGGGCGCGCCGGGCACCGACGCCGACGACCAGCGGGTGGTCACCTGGGCGTCCCGGACCCGCTTCAGCGCCAGCCGCACCGCCTCGTCGAAGCCGATCGGATGGCCCGGCGGGTCGGGCACGTACCGTGCGATGTCGTGCTCGTGGCAGATCACCTCGTGCCGCAGCGACTCGGTGAGCGGCCGCGCGATGGACGCCGGCACCGGCGTCACCAGGCCGACCCAGTGGCTGGAGAGGCGGGGGGTGAGGACCGGTACGGGCACGATGATCCGGCGCGGCAGGCCGGCCACCGCCGCGTACCGCATCATCATGTCCCGGTACGTCAGCACCTCCGGTCCGCCGATGTCGAAGGCGCGGTTGACATCGGCGGGCATGCGGGCGCTGCCGGCCAGGGCGCGCAGCACGTCGCGCACCGCCACGGGCTGGATGCGGGTGCGCACCCAGCTGGGGGTGACCATCACCGGCAGCCGCTCGGTCAGGTAGCGCAGCATCTCGAAGGAGACCGAGCCCGAGCCGATGACCACCGCCGCGCGCAGCACGGTGGTCGGCACGCCCGACGCCAGCAGGATCCGGCCCACCTCGGCCCGTGACCGCAGGTGCGGGGAGAGTTCCCGTTCGGGCACGCCCACGGGGGTCAGTCCGCCGAGGTAGACGATGCGGCGTACCCCGGCCGCCCGGGCCTGCTCCCCGAAGATCCGCGCCGCCCGGCGGTCGGTCTCCTCGAACGCGGCGCCGCTGCCCAGGGCGTGCACCAGGTAGTAGGCGACGTCGATCCCGCGCATCGCCTCGGCGACGGACGCGGCGTCCGTGACGTCGCCGCGCACCACCTCCGCCTCGCCCGCCCACGGGTGGTCGCGCAGCTTGCCGGGCGACCGGGCCAGACAGCGCACCGTGTGCCCCTCGGCGAGCAGCTCCGGCACCAGACGGCCGCCGATGTATCCCGTCGCCCCGGTCACGAGGCAGCGCAGCCCGGGTCCGCCCTCGTCGTGGTTCATCAGTCGCCGGCCCTCCGTGTCGATGGCGTGCATGGCGTCCATGGCGTCCATGGCGTCCATGGCGTGCATGGCGTGCATGGCGTCGATGGCGTGCATGGCGTGCATGGCTTCGATATGGCTCCCTGTGATCCCTTCCACGGACGCGGCGACAGTGGATGCGCGTGCTTCTATAGGGTGATCCCGTGGCCACAGCAGACGACCGGGAGCGGCGGACGGCGACGCAGCCCGGACCCGGAGTTCCGGCGGGGACCGACCTGCAGCTCCTCGCCGTGCACCTGCGCCGGATGAACGGCGAGATCAACCGTCTGGTCCACGGCTTCGCCGCCGACCACGGCCTGCACGCCACCGACGTCCAGGCGCTCGCGGCGATCCTGGACGCCGACGAGCCGATGACGCCCGGGCGGCTGCGCGAACACCTCGGGCTCACCTCCGGCGCCGTCACCGCCTGCGTCGACCGGCTGGAGCGCGCCGGGCACATCCGGCGGGTGCGGGAGAGCGCGGACCGCAGAGTGGTGCACCTGTACTACGCGGCCGACGCGCGGGCCGCCGCGCGCACGTACTTCCGGCCCCTCGCACAGGCCGCGCAGGCGGCGCACGCGCGCTTCACGGACGACGAACTGGCCGTGGTCACGCGCTTCGTGGCCGCCATGAACGAGGAACTCGCCCTTCTGAGGTTCCACGGCTCCTGACCGCATCCGCCGACCCGCGGACAGCGGAAGAGCAGGTGTCGCTACGATCATGTAGCTCAATGATTGAGATTGTTTTTCATTGAGATACGTGTACCGAGGTACCTGCCGAGGTACTGCCGAGGCACCGGTCCGGACACCGGCCGCGGCGCCCGACCGAGGCACCGTCCCGTGAAGCCAGGAGAACCATGTCCCTCACCGCACGACGAGGCCGCTTCCTCGTCCCCCTGCTGCTGCTCGTCGTCTGGCTCGGCGTCGGCGGAGTGCTCGGCCCGTACGCCGGCCGGCTCGGCGAGGTCGCCACCAACGACCAGGCCGCCTTCCTGCCGCGCAGCGCCGAGTCCACCGAGGTCGTCGCCGAGCAGCGCGCCTTCCGGCAGGACGAGACACTGCCCGCGATCGTCGTGTGGACCGACGCGGACGGCGGCCCGATGCGGGACAGGCAGGCCGCGGCCGGGCAGGCCCTCGCCTCCCTGACGGACCTGCCGGGCGTGTCCGGGAAGGTCTCGCCCGCGCTGCTCTCCCGGGACGGCCGGGCCGTCCAGGGCGTGGTCCAGCTCAGGCCCGACCTGGGGGAGCGGCTGCCCGACGTCCTCGACCGGATCCGCGCCGCCGCCGAACGCGTACCCGGCAGCACGGTCGAGCTGGCCGGACCGGCCGCGACCCGCGCGGACCTGTCCGACGCCTTCGCCGGGATCGACGGGCTGCTGCTGGCCGTCGCGCTGGTGACGGTCCTGGTGATCCTGCTGCTGGTCTACCGCAGCGTGCTGCTGCCCCTGGTGATCATCATCGGCGCGGTCTTCGCGCTGGGCCTGGCCTGCGCCGTCGTCTACGTCCTCGCCGACCACGGCGTCGTCCGGGTCGACGGGCAGGTCCAGGGCATCCTCTCCATCCTCGTCATCGGCGCGGCGACCGACTACGCGCTGCTGCTGACGGCCCGCTTCCGGGAGGAACTGGCCGCGCGCACCGACCGTTTCGCGGCCGTGCGGGCCGCCCTGGGGCGGTCCTGGGGCGCCGTCGTGGCCAGCGCCGCGACCGTCGCCCTTGGGCTGCTCGCCCTGCTGACGAGCGACCTGACGAACAACCGGGCGCTCGGCCCGGTCGGCGCGATCGGCATCGTCTGCGCGCTCGTCAGCTCCCTGACCTTCCTGCCCGCCGCGCTCGTCCTGCTGGGCCGCGCCGCGTACTGGCCGGCCGCCCCGCACGCCGGGGACGAGGAGCGCGCGGGCCGGGGCGTGTGGCGGCGCGTGGCCGACCTCGTCGACCGCGCGCCCCGGAAGGTCTGGGCCGTCTCGCTCGCCGTGCTGCTCGCCTGCGCCGCCTTCGCCCCCGCCCTCACCTCCAAGGGCGTCCCCCTCGACGAGACCTTCGTCGACGACGCGCCCTCGGTGGCCGCCCAGCGGACCCTCTCCCGGCACTTCCCCGGCGGCTCCGGCAACCCCGCCGTCGTCATCGCGAACGCCGACCGCCTCGACCGCGTCGTCGCGGCCGCCCTGCGCACCGACGGCGTCGCCGCGGCGGCCGGCGTCACCGCCTCCGGCCGGCCCGGCGGCTCCCCGCTGGTCGTCGACGGGCGGGTACGCGTCGACGTCACCCTGAAGGCAGCCGCCGACAGCGACGCCGCCAAGGACACCGTGGCCCGGCTCCGCGGCGCCCTGCACGCGGTGCCGGACGCCGACGCCCTCGTCGGCGGCTACACCGCGCAGCAGTACGACACCCTGCGCACCGCCGAGCGGGACCGCACCCTCATCGTGCCGGTCGTCCTGGCCGTGATCCTCGCCATCCTGGCCCTGCTGCTGCGCTCGCTGCTGCTGCCCGCGCTGCTGGTGGCCACCGTCGCGCTGAACTTCCTCGCCACGCTCGGCGTCTCGGCCCTGGTCTTCCGGCACGCCCTCGGCTTCACCGGCACCGACCCCTCGGTCCCGCTGTACGGCTTCGTGTTCCTCGTCGCCCTCGGCGTCGACTACAACATCTTCCTCATGTCCCGGGTGCGGGAGGAGTCGCTGCGGCACGGGGTCCGCCAGGGCATCCTGCGCGGCCTGGTCGGCACCGGAGGCGTGATCACCTCGGCGGGCGTGGTGCTCGCCGCGACCTTCGCCGCCCTCGGGGTGATCCCGCTGGCGTTCCTGGTGCAGATCGCGTTCATCGTCGCCTTCGGCGTGCTCCTCGACACCCTGGTCGTGCGCTCGCTGCTGGTGCCCGCCCTCGCCCGCGACCTCGGCCCCGTCGTGTGGTGGCCGGGACGGCTGTGGCGGGAGAGCCGCACCCCCGCCGGCGGCCGGGCCGACGGGTCGCGGGAGACCGCATCCGTGACCGCCGACGCGACGGAAGGAAAGGTGACGCCCACGCCGGCCAGGATCCCGACCGAGGAGTGAACCGTGTCCTTGCAGCCCGTCGTGACCGGCCCCGCCGACGCCCGCGCCCTGTCCCGGCCGCTGTTCGAGCGGCTGCGCTCGCTGGACGAGGGCACCCCCGCGTACATGTACGTCCGCAACACGCTCGTCGAGCTCAACATGGGGCTCGTGCGGTACGCGGGGCGCCACTTCCGGCCGCGTCCGGAGATGTACGACGACGTGCTCCAGGCCGGCACGATCGGGCTGATCAAGGCCATCGACCGGTTCGACCCGACCCGGGGCAACGACTTCGAGGTCTTCGCCGTGCCCACCGTGTTCGGGGAGATCAAGCGGTTCTTCCGCGACACCACCTGGGCGGTGCGGGTGCCCCGGCAGCTCAAGGAGTACCGCGCCGTCCTGCTGGAGGCCCGCGCCGACTTCGAACAGGAGGAGGGACGCTCGCCCACCGTCGGCGAGCTCGCCCGCCGCACCGGACTGTCGCAGGAGCAGGTGCTGGACGGCCTCCAGGCGGCGGAAGGGCACGACGCCGTCTCCCTGGACGCGCCCGCGGAACCGGGCGAGGGCGAGGTCCTCGGCGACCTGCTCGGCGCGGACGACCCCGCCCTCGCCAGGGCCGAGGACGTGGCCACCCTCGGTCCGCTGATCGCGGCGCTGCCCGCCCGAGAGCGCCGGATCCTGGACATGCGGTTCCGGCGTGACATGACCCAGAGGCAGATCGGCGCCGAACTGGGCATCTCCCAGATGCACGTCTCCCGCCTCCTCAGCCGCACCCTGGCCCGGCTGCGCAGCCGGCTCGACGGCCGCGGTTGAGTGAAACCGCGGCTGTGGAGCCGGCTCGACGGCCGCGGTTGAGTGAGACCGCCGGGCCCGGCCGCCCGGGCGGACATGTCCGCGCTGTTTGCGGGCACGAGGAAGAGCACGACAGTCGTCGTGAGGATGCCCAGGCCGACGCAGGAGGTGGCTGCCGCTATGAGCGGGAAGGTGTTGGAGCGTTTCCCCGCAGGAGCTCCGCGCGGATCGTGGCCCGCGGAGGAGTACGCCGCGCAGCGCCGTGCCGCGGGGGAGCCCGCCGAGGTCGTGATGGACCTCGAGTCGGACGCGTTCCTCGTGGTCGTCGCCGGCGACGAGGACTGACCGGCCGCCCTCCGCACCGCCTCGGGCCGCGCCGCCGCCCCCGCCAGGATCCCGCCACCGGCCCCCCCCGGATCCCGCCCCCGGAACCCGGAACCCGAACGCCTCGTGCGCGGTTCTTCCGCGGCGCGGCGCGGCGCGGCGCGGCGCAGCGCAGCGAACCCAGCGGGGTGACCGCCGTCCGGCCACGAACGCCGCGGGTCGTGGCCGCGCACATCGGGCCGTATGCGCGGGTCGTGGCCGCGCGCATCAGGCCCTACGCGGGGGTCGTGGCCACGCTCGTCAGGCAGTACGCCCGCGTCCCCAGCACCAGCCCCTCCTCGATCCGCGCACGGGGGAGGGGATGCCCGGCGGGCGCGCACGAACCGCGCCGAGCACTACGCCCCGGCCCGGATCCCGTCACCTCCCGCGCCACCGCGCCGGCCGCGGCCGCCCCGCCGTACCGCGGGGAATTCTCGCGAGGCCGCCGTGCACGGTGTGGAATCGGGGGTGTGCCGTTCGTGCGGAAGGTGACACGAGGACACCCGGCCCCCTGGAGGACGCCATGACGTACTACCTGCTCAGCGTGGTCCAGCCGAGCGAGGCGGAGCCGCCCTCGGCGGAGGCGCTCGCCGAGATCGGCCACAACCTCGAGGTGTTCCACCGGGAACTGCGCGAGGCCGGCGCGTGGGTCTTCGCCGGAGGACTGCACGACCCGGAGAGCGCGACCATGCTGCGGCCCCACGACGGGGAGGTGCTCGCCACCGACGGGCCCTACGCCCAGGGCAAGGAGTGCCTGGGCGGCATCTGTCTGATCCAGGCGCCCGACCTGGACGCGGCCCTGCGCTGGGGACGCCGGGCGGTGTGGGCCACGACGCTGCCGATCGAGGTACGCGCCTTCATGGACGAGGCCTGAAGCCGGGCAGGGACAGCGCCGCGGAACTCCGCCTCAGCACCGGAATTTATTTTGGTGTATGAAATGTTGGTGTATGCATCGACCTCCGGGTCGACGACCTGACCGTTCAGACCGCATCGGCGAGCCGCGAGGCCCGCCCCAGCAGCGAGGCACCCGTGAACCACCCCAGCCCCGAGCAGCCCGCCGACATCGTGGCCCGGCTGCGGGCCACCTTCCGCACCGGCCGCACCAAGCCCCTCGCCTGGCGCACCGACCAGCTGCGCCGCCTGCGCGCGCTGCTCACCGAGAAGGGGCCCGACCTGGCCGCCGCCCTCCATGCCGACCTGGGCAAGAGCGTCACCGAAGCCCACCGCACCGAGATCGACTTCACCGTCCGCGAGATCGACCACACCCTCGGCCACCTGGCCGACTGGCTGCGTCCGGAACCCGCCCCGGACCCGGCACACCTCGGGGCCGACGCCCGCGCGTGGACGCAGTACGACCCGCTCGGCGTCGTCCTCGTCATCGCCCCCTGGAACTACCCCGCCCAGCTCCTGCTCGCTCCGCTGGTCGGCGCGCTCGCCGCCGGCAACGCGGTGGTCGCCAAGCCCAGCGAGCTGGCCCCGGCCACCTCCGCCGCCCTGGCCCGCCTGCTGCCGGAGTACCTCGACACCGACGCGGTCGCCGTCGTCGAGGGCGGGGTCCCCGAGACCACCGCCCTGCTCGCGCAGCGCTTCGACCACGTCTTCTACACCGGCAACGGCACCGTGGGCCGCATCGTCATGCGCGCCGCGGCCGAGCACCTCACCCCGGTCACCCTCGAACTCGGCGGCAAGTCACCGGCGTTCGTCGACCGCGGCGTCGACCTCGACGTGGTCGCCGACCGGCTGGCGCGCGGCAAGTTCCTCAACGCCGGACAGACCTGCGTCGCGCCCGACTACGTGCTGACCGACCCGGCCACCGCCGCCGCCCTGGAACCCGCGCTCGCCCGCGCCGTCGAGGCGCTGTACGGCAGCGACCCGCGGACCTGCGGCGAGTACGGGCGCATCGTCAACGAGCGGCACTTCGACCGGCTCACCGGTCTGCTCGGCTCCGGCCGCGTCGTCGTGGGCGGGGACAGCGACCGGGCGCAGAAGTTCATCGCGCCGACCGTCCTGGCCGACGTCGACCCCGAGTCGCCGGTGATGCGGGAGGAGATCTTCGGCCCCATCCTGCCCATCGTGACCGTCTCCGGCCTGGACGAGGCGATCGACTTCGTCAACGACCGGGACAAGCCCCTCGCCCTGTACGTCTTCTCGGAGTCCGAGGGCACCCGCGCCCGGATCGCCGCGGAGACCTCCTCGGGCGGCCTCGGGTACGGCCTGCCGCTGGCCCATCTCACCGTCTCCGACCTGCCGTTCGGCGGAGTGGGGGAGAGCGGCATGGGGAGCTACCACGGCCCCTACTCGATCGAGACGTTCAGTCACCGCAAGGCGGTCCTCGACAAGCCGCTGCGCTGACCCCGGAGCCGTCGACCGGCGGGTGTCATCGTCGGTCGACGGTCGCGGCGGTCGAGGGTGCCCCGTCCCCACCCCGGCCGGCCGCACCAGCGTCGGCCACGCCGGGGTCGGACGTGAACGCCCCATAGAGCCAAGGGAGTTGTGCGAGACTCCGCCGATGACCTCCGAAATGATCACCGCGGACGCGGCGGGCACCTGGACCCTCGGCGACCTCACCGTGGCCCGCGTCGGCCTCGGCGCGATGCGGCTGACCGGCAGCGCCGCCTTCCACCTCGGGACGCCCAGCGACCGGGAACGCGCGATCGCCGTGCTGCGCAGGGCGGTCGAGCTCGGCGTCGACCACATCGACACCGCCGCCTTCTACTTCTCCCGGCTGCGCTCCGCCAACGAGATCATCAACAGCGCTCTCTCCCCGTACCCGGACAACCTCCTCATAGCCGCCAAGGTCGGGCCCTTCCGCGACTACCACGGGGAGTGGGGCACCTCCGCCCGGCCCGACCAGCTGCGCGGCCACGTCGAGGAGAACCTCCGTCAGCTCGGCCGTGACCACCTGGACCTGGTGTACCTGCGGCGCATGCGCCAGGACTCCGTCGCCGAGCACTTCGGGGCGCTCGCCGAACTGCGCGACAAGGGCCTGATCCGGCACCTCGGCGTCTCCGACGTCGAGCCCCGGCACCTCGCCGAGGCGCTGGCCATCGCTCCTGTGGTGGCCGTGCAGAACCGTTACGCGCTGGACTCCCCGGACCCCGCGACCGACGAACTCCTGCGCGTCTGCGGCGAACAGGGCATCGCCTTCGTGCCGTTCTACGCGGTCGCCGGACAGCGCGGACCGCAGGCCGCCGACCCCGACGCGAGCGCCGACCACGACGAGGTGCTCGCCGTGGCCCGCGCCCATGACGCGACCCCCGCCCAGGTCCGCCTCGCCTGGACGCTGCACCAGGGCCCGCACGTGCTCGCCATCCCCGGCACCGGCAACCCCGACCACCTCGTCGAGAACGTCGCGGCGGGCGCCCTGCGCCTGACCGACGACGAGCTGCGCCGTCTCGACGCCCTGCGCCGTCCGGCCGGCTGACACGACGCCGGGCGGACAGCTGACACGACTGACACGACGCCGGGCGGACAGCTGACACGACTGACACGACGCCGGGCGGACAGCTGACACGACTGACACGACGCCGACAGGCCGGGCCGACACCCCGCCGGCGCCCGAAGCCACCCGTCCCTCGCCCGCGCCCGTCCGGCCGGGACTGGCGCCCGCGAAGTTCTACGTATAACCTCTCGCGTCGACCACCCGCACCGAAAGGCCACGATGAGACGCGTCGCCCTGGTCACCCTCGTCGTCGACGACTACGACGAGGCGATCCGCTTCTACACCGAGGCCCTCGGATTCCGGCTCGCCGAGGACAGCCCGCGCCCCGACGGCTCCCGCTGGGTCGTCGTCGAATCCGGCACCGGATCCGGCGGAACCGGCCTCCTGCTGGCCCGCGCCAAGGACGAGGCACAGCGCGCCCGGATCGGCGACCAGACCGGCGGGCGCGTCGGATTCTTCCTGCACACCGACGACTTCGCCCGCGACCACGCCCGGATGCTCGCGGCGGGCGTCGCCTTCCTGGAGGAGCCGCGGCACGAGCCGTACGGCTCGGTCGCCGTCTTCCAGGACCTGTACGGCAACCGCTGGGACCTGCTCCAGCCCGCCGCCCCCGCGGCCCCCGCCACCCACTGACCGTCCGCACCACCCGCCGAGGAAAGCCCCGCCCATGACCGCGCCGCGCATCGACGCCGACACCCTCCGCCGCCTGCCCAAGGCCGTCCTGCACGACCACCTCGACGGCGGCCTGCGCCCCGCCACCGTGGTCGAGCTCGCGGCCGAGGCCGGCCACACCCTGCCCACCACCGACCCGGACGAACTCGCCGCCTGGTTCGTCGAGGCCGCCGGCTCCGGCGACCTGGTGCGCTACATAGCCACCTTCGAGCACACCCTCGCCGTGCTGCAGACCCGCGAGGGCCTGCTGCGCGCCGCCGAGGAGTACGTCCTCGACCTCGCCGCCGACGGCGTCGTCTACGGCGAGGTGCGCTACGCCCCGGAGCTGATGGTGCGGCGCGGGCTGACGCTGCCGGAGGTCGTCGAGACCGTCCAGGAAGGGCTCGCGGCCGGCATGGCGAAGGCGGCCGCGGCCGGTACCCCCGTGCTCGTGCGCACGCTGCTGTGCGGGATGCGCATGTTCGACCGCACCCGCGAGACCGCCGGCCTCGCGGTCGCCTTCCGGGACGCCGGCGTCGTCGGCTTCGACATCGCCGGCGCCGAGGACGGCTTCCCGCCCGCCGACCACCTCGACGCCTTCGAGCACCTGCGCCGCGAGAGCGTCCCCTTCACCATCCACGCCGGCGAGGCGTACGGCCTGCCCAGCGTCCACCAGGCCGTACAGGTGTGCGGCGCCCAGCGCATCGGCCACGGCGTGCGCATCACCGAGGACATCCCCGACCTCGCGGCCGGCAAGCTCGGCCGTCTCGCCGGCTGGGTCCGCGACCGCCGGATCGCCCTGGAGATGTGCCCGACCTCCAACCTCCAGACGGGCGCGGCCGCCTCGATCGCCGAGCACCCGATCACCGCGCTGAAGGACCTCGGCTTCCGCGTCACCCTCAACACCGACAACCGTCTGGTGTCCGGCACGACGATGACCCGCGAGATGTCCCTGCTCGTCGAGCAGGCCGGCTGGACGGTGCGGGACCTGCGCACGGTCACGCTGAACGCCCTCAAGAGCGCCTTCATCCCGTTCGACGAGCGCAACGCCCTCATCGAGGACGTCGTCCTGCCGGGCTACGCGGCGGTGCTCCCCAGCAGCCCCCGCACGTAGGCGGCCTGCCCGACGTGCTGCAGGTCGTCCGACAGCACGCTGACCAGCCGCACGCCCAGGCTGACCGGCGGGTCCCAGCGCTCGTCCACGATCCTCTCCAGGTCCTTGGCGGCGAGGGAGCGCAGGGCCTGGAGAGTCTGCTCGTGCACCGCGTCGTAGTACCCGGTCAGCAGGTCGCCGGAGTCGACCCGCACCTTGGCGACCTTCGAGGGGCTGTGCCCGTAGCCGGTGTCGTGGCGGGGCAGGTCGAGCCCGAAGCGCTTGTGCCAGTCCCGCGCCGACCAGGCCTGGTCGAGACCGAAGGCGTCGGCGACGTGGTCGTCCTGGACGCGGGTGAGGTGCCACACCAGCCAGGCGATGGAGTTGGCGTCGCCGGAGGGGCGGGCGTTGAGGGCGTCGGGGCCGAGGCCCCCGACGACGGCGCGGACTTCTTCCTGGATGCGGCCGTACCCGTCGATGAGGATGTCCTTCGCATGCATGCCTCCACCATCCCCCAGCCGCCGCCTACGCGCCCCCCGATTCCAGCAGCGCCATCAGCGCGCGGGCCGCGGGGCTGGTGGCCTGCGGGGGCGGCAGCAGGGCGGCGCTCTCGTACACCGGCTCGCCGCCGTCCTTCAGATCCAGGGCGGTCAGCGACGCCCGCTTGTACCGGAAGTGACGCGGTACGACGGCGATGCCGAGGTTCTCGCCGACCAGGTCCAGGAGGCTGTGCACGTCGTTGACCTCGAGCGCGACCGTGCGCCGCACCCCCGCCCCGGCGAAGGCGGCGTCGGTGGCGCGGCGGGGCCCGAAGTCCGGCTGGAAGTCGACGAAGACCTCGTCGGCGAGGTCGGCCGGGGCGACGGTGGCTCCGGCGACGGAGAGCGGGTGCGAGGCGTGACACAGCACCGTCATCGGCTCGCTCGCCAGCGACACCGACCTGAGCTGATCGCTGTCCGCCTGGGTGCGGTAGGCGAACGCCAGGTCCAGCCGGCCCGCCGCGACCTCCTCCGCCAGCGCGCCCGACCCCGCCTGCCGCAGCCGTATCTCCACGTCCGGGTGGCGTCGCCGGAACGCGGCGAGCAGACCCGCGACGTGCAACCCGGCGATGCACTGCTCGGTGCCCAGCGACAGCGTCCCCCGCAGCACGCCCTGCACGGCCGCGACCGCCTCGTGCGCCGCCCGCACCTGCGCCAGGATCCGCTCCGCCTCGCCCAGCAGTGCCCGCCCCGCCTGCGTGAGGGTCACCCGCCGCGTCGTCCGCACGAACAGCGGCGTCTGCAACTCCCGCTCCAGCGCCCGTATCGACGCCGACAGGCCCGACTGGGACACCATCAGCCGTTCGGCGGCCCGGGTGAAGTGCTGGTCCTCGGCGACCGCGACGAAGTGCTGGAGGTGACGCAGTTCCATCGGGCCTTCTCTCGTGTCGATCGTCCGCCCATGGTAGGCAGCGGACGTCCGGCCGGACCCTCACGCCCGAGGCCGCCGGGGCGCGATTGAGAAGCCGCCTCGCTGAATCCCATCTGACTTGCCTGTTGGACCGCTGGCCTCGGGCCACGACAGAGTGGGGCCGGTTCCCCGGAACCGGTAATCCCGTGTGCCAATCCCCATGGAGTCGCGTTGTACACCGCACACCCCGACCGCTACGCGCAGATGCCCTACCGGCGCACCGGACGCAGCGGCCTGAAGCTGCCCGCGCTGTCGCTCGGCCTGTGGCACAACTTCGGTCCCGACCGCCCGGTCGAGACCCAGCGGGCCATCCTGCGCCGCGCCTTCGACCTCGGCGTCACCCACTTCGACCTCGCGAACAACTACGGTCCGCCGCCGGGTGCGGCCGAATCCGCGCTCGGCGAGGCGCTGAAGGCGGACTTCGCCGGCTACCGGGACGAGCTGGTGATCTCCACCAAGGCCGGCTACCTGATGTGGCCCGGCCCGTACGGCGAGTGGGGCTCGCGCAAGTACCTGCTGTCCTCGCTCGACCGGAGCCTGCAGCGGATGGGCCTGGACTACGTCGACATCTTCTACTCGCACCGCCCCGACCCGGACACTCCCCTGGAGGAGACGATGGGCGCCCTGCACTCGGCGGTGCAGCAGGGCAAGGCGCTGTACGTCGGCGTCTCCAACTACTCGGCGGAGCAGACCCGTGAGGCCGCCCGCATCCTCGGCGAGCTGGGCACCCCGCTCCTGATCCACCAGCCGCGCTACTCGATGCTGGACCGGCGGCCCGAGGAGGAGGGCCTGCTGGACGCGCTGGACGAGCTCCAGGTCGGCTCGATCGTCTTCTCCCCGCTGGAGCAGGGCCTGCTCACCTCCCGCTACCTCGACGGCATACCCGAGGACTCGCGGGCGGCGAGCGACAGCCCCTTCCTGAACACGGACGCGGTCACCGGCGAACTGGTCGGCAAGCTCCGCGCCCTCGACGAGACCGCCAAGTCCCGCGGCCAGTCCCTGGCCCAGCTCGCCCTGGCCTGGGTCCTGCGCGGCGGCCGGGTGACCTCCGCCCTCGTCGGCGCGAGCAGCCCCCGGCAGATCGAGGACAACGTCGCGACCATCGCCAACCTGGACTTCGACGAGGACGAACTGGCCCGCATCGACGCGATCGTGAAGGGCTGAGCCCAGGGGGTGCCGTCCCTCGGGGAGGACGGAGGACGGAGGGCGGCGGACGGCGCCGTGCGGTCCGGTCCGGAGCCCCGGACCGGGGGCGGCCCGGCCGTCCCCGGTCGGTCTTCCCGGCGTGGCCTGATCCGTCCGCCGCTCCCGGTGGGCGTCCGCTCGGTGGAGCGGGCGCGCCGGGAGCGGCGGACGGGTGCCCACCAGGGCCGGGGCGATCCTCAGGCCCCGGTGGGCACCCGGTCGAGAAAGCCCAGCACGTCGCGGATGCGGTCGTCGGCGTCCAGGGTGACGACGTCGGATCCGGCGACCGGTGCGGAGCCGTCCGCCTCGCTCACCAGTTCCCAGGCGAAGCGCGCCGTGTCGTGGTGGCCGTCCACCGAGCCCGTCAGCCGGAAGGCGAAGCCCGGGAACTGCTCGTGGGCCGCCGCGATCACGGCCGCGATCTGCTCGTGGCCGCTGACGTCGGCCAGCGGGTCGGTGTAGGTGCCGTCCGCGGACCAGGCGGCGGCGACCGCCTTCGCCCGCGCCTCCGGCTCACGCGCGTTCCAGGCCTCGAAGTAGCGGGCGACGGCGTTTTCGTAACGTTCGGTGTTCGCGGACATGGCTGATCGGCCTCCATCGGAGCGTGGTCGCTGCTCGGAATCCCGGATCCCGCCTCGCGCTGACCCGGTACCGCAACCATGCCCGCGGCGGCCGGCACCGTCGATTACCCCTCGGGTAATGGCCCGCACTCCCCGGTGGCGCTCGGCTGTCCCTCGGCTGCACCTCCGCCGATGGGCCGTCCGCCGGATTTCGGCCAACGGACGCGGTGAATATGCCAACAGACTGGCCAAAAAGTCGTGGTGACAGTGTTCCGACAGTGAACATACTCGACTGTGAGAGACTTCACAGAGCGAATCCCTGATCACTTACCGCACACGACCCGCACCGAAAGCGAGGCCGGCCGGCAGGCGAACGCCGCGACGGGGGAGCGACCGTGCACGACGA
Organism: Streptomyces sp. NPDC020490; assembly: GCF_044335305.1. Taxonomy (NCBI): domain Bacteria; kingdom Bacillati; phylum Actinomycetota; class Actinomycetes; order Kitasatosporales; family Streptomycetaceae; genus Streptomyces; species Streptomyces sp. NPDC020490. The sequence continues at coordinate 60,302 of NZ_JBIRUY010000028.1, forward strand.
ATTCCTGTGCCATGTCACCGCGTACGGCACCTGCGGAGGGCGGCGCATCGGAGTACCCCTCGGGACCTATCGCGCCCCCACCCTCGCCCTCGCCCTGTGGTGGCTGCGCGACCGCGCCAACTGGATCGCCGACCGCCTCGACCCGCTGCCCGAGGCCGGACACTTCCCGTCCGGCTCGCTCGTCCCGGTCGCGGACACCGTGCCCGACGTGCCGGCCGTGCTGCGCGCCTGGTGCGGCGATCCGGACCGGCAGGAACTCGTCGCCGACGAACTGGCCATGGGCCGACTGGTGCGGATCGCTGTCTGCGACGACACCACCGAGTACGAACTGCTCGCGGAGTCCGTCGACGCGCTGCGCATGCAGCGGATCGTTCCGGCGCTGGTCATGCCGGTCGGCTGAGGCCGCCCGGACGCAGCGCGCCGGGCGCACACCCGGCCGGTCGGGCCGACCGCGCCCGTACCGTTCCCGCAGACCGGGACGGGCTCCGCGGCGACGCACCCGGGCCGCGGCCACCGCGCCGGAGGCGATCCGCTCGGCGACGTCGGCCTCACCACGGCCGGGGCGGCCGGCGCCCCCGCGGGGCGCGCTCGGCGCGAGGGCCGACACCGTCGGGACGGCCCCCGGACCGTGCCCGGCGGGCTGACCGGCGACCAGCGTTCCGGCCCGCCCGCGTCGTCCCCCGGCACGGCATGCCCGCCTGGGAGGCGCCTGCCCCGACCGGCCAGGCGCGCCCACGTCCACGCCCTCCCGGGCGCGGGCGTGGGCGTGCGCCATGGCGGCGCGGCGGCGTCGGTCACGGCCGGCGGGCCGGGGCCTCTTCCCGGTACAGGCCGTTCAGCGGCTCCCTGCGCGGCACGACCTTGCGGTGGCAGATCCGCCGGCCGGCGTCGATCGACGCGGACCACGACGTCCTCGTAGGTCACGGAGCCGCACGAGCCGCCCGCCATGATGCCCAGCCCCTTGGAGCGGACCCGGACCCGGCCGTCGGTGACGTCCTCGACGACGACGTTGGTGACATGGTGCGCCACGGGGTTCGCCGCCCCCAGCGCCAGTGCCGCGTCGCGCAGGGCCGTGAGTCCGGTGAGCCGGCCCTGTCCGAAGTCGGACAGGTCGTGCATTCGGCCCGCGCCGCGCTCCGGTCGTCGCCCCTCGCCGTGGCTCCTCGTCGCCGTCCCTGCTCGTCTTCGTCCCTCCTGGTCGTCGTCTTCCGGGTCGGGTCCGGCACCCGTGTCCGCGTGCCGTCTCCGCGTACAGTGCACCGCAGGCGCCGGGCATCGCGTCGGCCAGGTGCCCTTTCCGGGCGGGACAGGGGACTGTGCGGCCCGGGGCGGGGTACGAGCAGTGGTGCAGCAGACGTCCGGCCAGTCCGGCTTCGAGAGAGAAACGCATGATCGACCAAGTGGGCGGGGCAGTGGTTCCGACAGGTTTCGACGTGCCCGTGGAGCCGCTTCGGCGGGCGGCGCACTACAGCGGTGAACCGGGGTGCATCGCCGAGGCGCGGTCCTTCGCCGCGCACTTCGTCGCCCGGCTGAGAACCGAATGGTGCGCCGAGATCGGCAGCCGCGCCGAGGACGAGATCCTCCTGGTCGTGAGCGAGCTGGTCACCAACGCCGACCGGCACAGCAACGGCCCGTACATCCTGGAGCTGGAGGGCACGGACGCCGCCGTCACCGTGTGCGTCTACGACAGCAGCGCCGCCCTGCCGCGCCGTTTCCCCCGTGACCCGCAGCGCGTCGGCCGGCACGGCCTGGAGATCGTGCACGTCGTCGCGGAGCGGGTCACCGTCGAGCGGGTTCCGGTGGGCAAGCGGGTGTGCGCCGTCGTACGCCTGCGCGGCGACTGACCGCGAGGGCCGCGCGGCCTCACGCGCAGCCGAGTTCGCCCAGCATGCCCTCACGCAGCCGCGCGATGATCCGCTTGATCAGGCGGGACACGTGCATCTGGGAGCAGCCCAGCTTCTCGCCGATCTCCGCCTGGGTGGCCTCCTCCACGAACCGCATGTGCAGGATCTGCCGGTCCCGTTCGCCCAGCTCGGCCATGAGCGGAGCGAGCGAGTGGAAGTCCTCGACGAGCCGCAGCCCCTCCTCCTCGACGCCGATGAAGTCGGCCAGGACCGCCTCGCCGCCCTCCGGGCCGTCGCCGGTGAGCGCGGCGTCCAGCGACGCGGAGTTGTATCCGTTGGAGGCGATCTGGGCCTCGACGACCTCGCGCTCGGAGATGTTCATCAGCGTGGCCAGCTCGGCGACGGCCGGCTCCCGGTCCAGCCGGCTGGCGAGCTCCTCGCGGGCCTTGGCCAGCTCCACCCGCAGCTCCTGCAGCCGCCGCGGCACGTGCACGGCCCACGTGGTGTCACGGAAGAAGCGCTTGATCTCGCCGACGATGTACGGCAGCGCGAAGGAGGTGAACTCGACCTCGCGCGACAGTTCGAACCGGTCGATCGCCTTGATGAGGCCGATCATGCCGGTCTGGACGATGTCCTCCATGTCGTCGCCGCGCCCGCGGAAACGTCCGGCGGCGAACCGCACCAGCGACATGTTCATCTCGATGAGGGTGTTGCGCGCGTACTGGTACTCGTGCGTGCCCTCCTCGAGTTCCGAGAGGCGCCGGAAGAACTGGCGGGACAGCTCCCGTGCGTCGCGCGGGGCGACGGCCCGCGGATCCGCGATGCCCGGCAGTGCCTCGTCGCCCGTGCCGGCCGCGGCGGTCCTGGTCGCGGCCCCTGCCTTCGACCGATTCACGGCGGTATTCATTCCCTCTCCCACGAAAGTCACGGTCCGACATCTTGTGCTGTCTGGCTCGGTCCTTCCCGGTTGCGCGTACCCCGTGCATGACGGACCATGCCCCCCGCGTGCCGCGTCGGCGGAAAACCAGCGCCGCCACCGCCTCTCGGGCACCTCCGCGCCGGCCTTTCACAGAGGCTGTGACGGGCGCGGATCGCCGTCCGGCGCCGGAGGCCGGCCGCGCGCGCTTCTCGCAGGGCGGAACGCCGGGCCCTTCCCACGGCGGCCGGCGTTCCTAGGCTGGGCAGGTGAGCAACCAGAGGCCGAACGAAGCCCGTGTCATTCCGCTGCGTCCGTCGCGTCCCTCGCGTCCACTGCATCCGTCGCGTTCTTCGCATTCGTCGCGTTCATCGCTTCCGCCGGCTCCGCGGCCCGCGGACGCTCCCGACGGGACCCGGAAGGGGGAGCGGCCCCAGGAGCCGCTCTGGCGCGACCTGGTCGGGGACGTCCTGCGCCGGGAACGGCTGGCGCAGGAACGCACGCTCAAGGACGTCGCCGACGCCGCCCGCATCTCCATGCCCTACCTCTCGGAGGTCGAGCGGGGCCGCAAGGAAGCCTCCTCGGAGGTCCTCGCGGCCGCCGCCCGCGCCCTCGGCCTGGGCCTCGGCGACCTGCTGTCGCTGGCGCAGGGAGAGCTCACCCGGCAACGGCACAGCGGCCCGAGGGCGTCGAGGACGCCGTACGACGGGCTGTGCCTGGCCGCCTGAGCGGCCGACCGGTCACACCGTGCCGAGGCGGCGGCCGAGCACCTCGTCGGCGAGGCCGTAGGCCACCGCCTCCCGCGCGGTGAACACCTTGTCGCGGTCCATGTCCGCGCGCAGTGTCGCGATGTCGTGGCCGGTGTGCCGCGACAGCACCTCCTCGACCTGCGCGCGGATGCGGACCATCTCCTTGGCCTGGAGGGAGAGGTCGGAGACCGTGCCCTGCCGTCCCGCGCTGGCCGGCTGCCCGAGCAGCACGCGGGCGTGCTCCAGCACGAACCGCCGCCCGGGATCCCCGCCGGCCAGCAGGACGGCCGCGGTGGAGGCCGCCTGCCCGACGCAGAACGTCGAGATCGGCGCCTGCACGAACGTCATCGTGTCGTAGATCGCCATCAGCGAGGTGAACGATCCGCCGGGAGAGTTGAGGTAGATCGCGATCTCGCTGTCCGGCGCCGCCGACTCCAGATGGAGCAACTGCGCGATGACGACGTTGGCGACGCCGTCGTCGATCTCGGTGCCGAGGAAGATGATCCGCTCCGACAGCAGCCGGCTGAACACGTCGTAGGACCGCTCGCCCTGCGGGGTGCGCTCGACGACGTTCGGAATCGTGTAACTCCCCATGGTCACAGCCCCATCCGTCGCCTCGTCGCGGCCGGGCGGACGTCCGCGAGGGACTCCACCACCCGGTCGACCATGCCGTACTCCCTGGCCTCCTCGGCCGTGAACCAGCGGTCGCGGTCGCCGTCCCGGGAGATGGTCTCCGGGCTCTGGCCGGTGTGCTCGGCGGTGATCCGCTCGATGGTCCGCTTGGTGAACTCCAGGTTCTCCGCCTGGATCTCGATGTCCGCGGTGGTGCCGCCGATGCCCGCGGACGGCTGGTGCATCATGATCCGCGCGTTCGGCAGCGCGTACCGCTTGCCGGCCGCCCCGACGCTGAGCAGGAACTGTCCCATGCTGGCGGCGAACCCCATCGCGAGCGTGGAGACGTCGTTCGGGATCAGCCGCATCGTGTCGTAGATGGCCAGGCCCGCGTGCACGGACCCGCCGGGGCTGTTGACGTACAGGCTGATGTCGGTGCGCGGGTCCTCCGCCGACAGCAGGAGCAGCTGGGCGCAGATCCGGTTCGCGGAGACCTCGTTGACCTCGGTGCCGAGGAACACGATGCGCTGTGCGAGGAGTTGGGCGGCGAGGTGGTCGTCGAAACGCGTGGGCGGGGTGTCGCCGTCCTCGGCCCGGGGCAGCAGGGCCGGACCCGGGCCGGCGGTGAGTGGAGACATGGGCGCTCCTTGTCGAGTCGTGGTGCGGCGGTGGCGCCGCGCCCTCCACTCTCCGCCCGGACGCCCGTCACCTGCGGATTTCTCTGCCCGCGGCAGATTCGCCGCGGGCGAAGCCGTCAGCCAGGGCCTCTTGAGGGGGCGTCAGACGAGTCCCTTCTGGCGCAACTGCCGGAAGAACGCCCGCACGTCCGCGACCAGCAGGTCCGGCTCCTCCATCGCCGCGAAGTGCCCGCCCCGGTCGAACTCCGTCCACCGTACGAGGTTCTCGGTGCGTTCCGCCTTGTGCCGCAGCGGGATCTGCGGCTCGGCCGGGAAGAGGGCCAGCGCCGTCGGAACGGTGGAGGGCTCGGCGGGCCGGGCGGCGCGGCCCGTGGCGTGCGCGCGCTCGTAGTAGATGCGGGCCGCGGAACCGGCGGTCCCGGTCAGCCAGTACAGCATCACGTTGGTCAGCATCCGGTCCCGGTCCACCGCCTCCTCGGGCCACCGCTCCGAGTCCGTCCACTCCCAGAACTTCTCGACGATCCAGGCGAGTTGTCCGGCCGGCGAGTCGGTGAGCGCGTACGCCAGGGTCTGCGGCCGCGTCGACTGCAGGACCGCGTACCCGGTGCCCTCGCGCGACCACTCGCTCCACCGGCGCCACGACAGCAGCGTCCGCTCCCGCTCCTCGGCGCCGAGCGCGTCCAGTTCCTCCGGCGTCGGTTCCGTCGCCTGGTGGGCGCCCGGCAGCAGGTTGAGGTGCACGCCGGTCACCCGCTCCGGATGGGCCCGGCCCAGCTCCCGCGAGATCGCCGCGCCCCAGTCGCCGCCCTGCGCGCCGAACCGCTCGTAGCCCAGCCGCCGCATCAGCTCGGCCCACGCGTCGGCGACCCGGCCCGCCTCCCAGCCGGTGTCGGCCGGCGGCCCGGACAGCCCGAAGCCCGGAATGCTCGGTACGACGACGTGGAACGCGTCCGCCGGGTCGCCGCCGTGCGCGGCGGGGTCGGCGAGCGGTCCGACGACGTCCAGGAACTCCACGATCGAGCCCGGCCAGCCGTGCGTGACGATCAGCGGGGTGGCGTTCGGCTCGGGGGAGCGGACGTGGGCGAAGTGGACGGTGGAGCCGTCGATCGTGGTGGTGAACTGCGGCCACTCGTTGAGCCGCGCCTCCGCGGCCCGCCAGTCGTAGCCGTGCCGCCAGTGGTGCAGCAGTTCGTCGAGGTAGTCCGCCGGTACGCCGTACGCCCAGCCGGTGCCGGGCAGGGCGTCCGGCCGGCGGGTGCGGTCCAGGCGGTCGTGGAGGTCGTCGAGGTCGCTCTGCGGGACGTCCAGACGGAACGGACGGATACTTTCGTCAGGTGCGGGCGTCATGTCCGGAAGCGTAAGCGCTCCGCTGGGGTGCTGTGTCATGGAGCGGCTGCCGCGCCGTCGTGGCTGGTCGCGCGGTTCGCCGCGCCGCTTCGGGGCGCTGCCGCACCGATGAGTCTTCCGGCGTGGGGCGGTCGATACAGGTGACCGAGTTCCACGCTCCAGGAGGTAGCCATGACCACCGAGGGTTTCGTCACCTGTCTCTGGTTCGACGGCCAGGCGGAGGAGGCCGCGCACCACTACGTCTCGATCTTCAAGAACTCCGGCATCGGGCGCGTCAGCCACTACTCCGATGCGGGACCGGGCCAGGCCGGCTCGGTCATGACCGTGGAGTTCACGGCCAACGGCCAGAAGTTCGTCGCGCTGAACGGCGGCCCGGAGTTCAGGTTCAACGAGTCGGTCTCGTTCCAGATCTACTGCGACGGCCAGGAGGAGATCGACTACTACTGGACCAAGCTCACCGAGGGCGGCGGCGAGCCCGGCCCGTGCGGCTGGCTGAAGGACAGGTACGGCCTGTCCTGGCAGGTGGTGCCGACCGGGCTCGTCGAGATGGTGAGCGACCCGGACCCGGAGAAGGCCGCCCGCACGACCGAGGCGTTCATGTCGATGAGCAAGTTCGACATCGCCGCCCTGGAGAAGGCGCACGCGGGCGAGTGACGGTGGCCGGGCCGGCCGGTCACTCGGCCGGCCCGGCAGGGCAGGGCAGGGACGGGTGAGTCGGGGCGGTCGTGGGCTCCGGGGCGTTCAGGACAGGTCGTTCAGCAGGACCGCCGCCCCGTCGAACCGGCCGGCCTTCAGGTCCCGCAGCGCCTCGTCGGCCTTCGACAGCGGATACGTGTGCGTGGTGGCGCGCACACCGTGCCGGGCGGCTCCGGCCAGGAACTCGCGGCCGTCCTCGCGGGTGTTGCAGGTGACGCTGCGCACCTGCTTCTCGTAGAACAGCTCGGTCTCGTAGTGCAGCGGCGGGGTGTCGCTGAGGTGGATGCCGGCGACGGCCAGGGTGCCGCCGCGGTCGAGGGCGCGCAGCGCGACCGGGACCAGGTCGCCCACCGGGGCGAACAGGATCGCGCTGTCCAGCGGCTCGGGCGGCGTCTCGTACGCGTCCCGCGCGGACGCGGCGCCCAGGTCCAGCGCCAGCCGCCGCGCGGCCGCCCCCCGCGTGAGGACGTGCACGGTGGCGCCCTCGGCGAGCGCCAGCTGCGCGGTCAGGTGGGCGCTGCCCCCGAACCCGTACAGGCCGAGGCGCCCGCCCGGCGGCAGCGCGGCCCGGCGCAGCGCGCGGTAGCCGATGATGCCGGCGCACAGCAGCGGCGCGGCGGCCACGTCGTCGAGCGTGCCGGGCAGGCGGTAGGCGAAGGCGGCCGGCACGGTCGTGTACTCGGCGTAGCCGCCGTCGGCGTCCCAGCCGGTGTACCGCGACGCCGGGCACAGGTTCTCCGCCCCGCGCGCGCAGTACCCGCAGGTCCCGTCCGTCCATCGCAGCCACGCCACGCCCACCCGGTCGCCGGCGGCGAAGCCCTCCACCGCGGCCCCGGTCCCGGCCACCACGCCGACGACCTCGTGCCCCGGCGTCACGCCCGCCCGGCGCACCGTCAGATCGCCCTCCGTGACGTGCAGGTCGGTCCGGCACACCCCGCACGCGCGCACGTGCACCAGCAGTTCGTCGTCCGCGGGGACCGGGACCGGCTTCTCGACCAGCCGCAGGCCCCCCGACTCCACGGGCCCGGGCGTGACCACCGACCACGCGCGCATCGTCCCGTCCGCCATGTCCGCACCTCCTCCCGTCGAAGACCGGACCCGGCCGTCCGGCTCCTTTCCAGTCTGGAGGGGGCCGAACCGTTCGGCGCGCGGTCCGGTGCGGGGATGGCTAGCGTGAGTGGACGGACCGACCGCCGATTCGGGAGGGCCACGATCATGGCCGTACGACCTGAGGGAACCCCCTGCTGGGCCGATGCGATGTTCGGCGACATCGAGGGCGCGAAGCGCTTCTACGGCGACGTCCTCGGCTGGACCTTCGGCGAGACGTCGTCGGAGTACGGCAACTACACCCAGGCCTACGCGGACGGCAAGGCGGTGGCCGCCGTCGTCCCGCCGATGCCCGGCCAGGACGGCCGGTCGCAGTGGTGCCTGTACTTCGCGTCGCGGGACGCGGCCGCGACCGCCGCGCGCATCCGCGACAACGGCGGCGAGGTCCTGATGGAGCCGATGCGGGTCGGCGACTTCGGCACCATGTGCCTGGCCCGCGAGCCCGGCGGCGCGGTGTTCGGCGTCTGGCAGCCTGGCGTCCACGAGGGCTTCGAGGCGACGGCCGTGCCGGGCGCCTACGGCTGGGCCGAGGTGTTCACCCGGGCCCCCGAGCGCACGGACGCGTTCTTCACGGCGGTCTTCTCCTACCGCGCCCGGCAGATGGAGGACGACGCGGTCGACTTCCGCCTGTTCAGCCTCGGCGACGACATGGTCCTCGGCCGGATGAGGATGACGGACGACTTCCCGCCCGAGGTGCCGTCCTACATCAACGTCTACTTCGTCGTCCCCGACTGCGACGACGCCGTCGCCAAGGCGGCCAAGCTCGGCGGCGTGCTGCGGTTCGGGCCGGTGGACAGCCCCTACGGCCGGTTCGCGGCGCTCGGCGACCCGCAGGGCGCGCAGTTCTCGGTGATCGACATCACCCGGGCCGAGGGCGAACCGCCCCGGCTGAAGGACGTCTCCTGAGGTCTTTCCCGGGGCGCTCCGGGGGCGGCCCGGGGCCCGGCCCGGGGCCGGGTGCTGCCGTGGCATGATCGAGGTCATGCGTGAACGTGTGGTGGCCGCGTGCGACGGGGCTTCGAAGGGAAATCCGGGTCCGGCGGCCTGGGCGTGGGTGGTCTCCGACGACGGGGGGACCCCGGTGCGCTGGGAGGCCGGCCCGCTGGGCAGGGCCACCAACAACGTCGCCGAACTCACCGCCCTGGAACGGCTGCTGGCGGCGACCGACCCGGGTGTGGAGCTCGAGGTCCGGATGGACTCGCAGTACGCGATGAAGGCCGTCACCACCTGGCTGCCCGGCTGGAAGCGCAACGGCTGGAAGACGGCCGCCGGGAAGCCGGTCGCCAACCAGGACCTGGTCGTGCGCATCGACGAACTGCTCGACGGCCGTTCCGTCGACTTCCTTTACGTGCCCGCCCACCAGGTCGACGGCGATCCGCTCAACGACTTCGCGGACCGCGCCGCGAGCCAGGCGGCGACCGCGCAGGTGGCGGCGGGCAGCGCGCTCGGCTCGCCCGCGCCGCCGCCCTCGTCCGGCGCCCCGCAGCCCAAGGCCGCGCGCCGTCGGCCCGCGGCCGCCAAGCGGAGCGGGGGCGCCTCGTCGCGCACCATCAAGGCGAAGTTCCCCGGCCGCTGCCCGTGCGGCCGCTCCTACGCGGCCGGCGAGCCGATCGCCAAGAACCCCCAGGGCTGGGGCCACCCGGAATGCCGTACGGCGGAGGCCGGCTGAGCACCGCGACGGTGCTCGCGGTGGTCGCCGGCACGATCCTCGCCGGTGCTCGCGTGACCGTCGGCACGATCCGCCGTCGGCGCCGGCCGGCCGTGGTTACGACAGCGGCCGGGACCCGCCGCCCGGTCCCGGCCGTTGTCGTGGCCGGGACCGGTCTCCCGGCGTGAAACCGCGCCCCGGGCCGCAAGCCGCGCCCCGGGCCGCAAGCCGCGCCCCGGGCCGCGCGCGCTCGTCCGCCGACGGCGCCCGAGGTCGTTCCGGCGGGAGTTCTCAGGCGTCGGTGAAGACCTTCCCCGGATTGAGGATGCCCGCCGGATCCCACACCTGCTTGATGCCCCGGTGCAGCTCCAGCACCGCCGGGCCGAGCTCCCTGGTCAGACCGCGCATCTTCAGCAGGCCCACACCGTGCTCGCCGGTCACCGTACCGCCCAGTTCGAGGGCCTGGTCGACGACCTCCTCCAGCACCTCCCTGCCCCGGGCCAGCGCACGCTCGTCGCCGCGCGGCACGACCAGCATCGGATGCAGATTGCCGTCCCCGGCGTGGGCGAGTCCGGCGATGCGCACGCCGTGCCGCTCGGCGGTGCGCTCGATGCGGGCCAGCATGTCGGCGACGAGGGTGCGCGGGACGCAGATGTCCTCGCTGAGCACCATGCCCAGACGCTCCAGCGCGGGGTAGACCAGGCGGCGGGCGGCGAACAGGGCGTCCGCCTCGGCCGGGTCGGCGGAGCGGGCACTCCAGGCGGCGCCGGCGGCCTCGAAGCAGGCCAGCACCGTGTCGGCCTCCTCGGCGCCGGCCGCTCCGGGCGCGTCGCACCGGGCCAGCAGCAGCACGTTGCCGCCGTCCGTGAGCCCCATGTTCTTCCACTCGTCGACGGCGCGCAGGCAGTAGCGGTCGACGAGTTCGAGGGCGCTGGGCACCACGCCGGAGGCCACCACGCGGGCGACGGCCCGGCCCGCGCCCGGCAGATCGTCGAAGAACCCCACCACCGCGTGCTCCTGGGCACGCTCGCCGCGCAGCCGCAGGGTGACCTCGGTGACCAGCCCCAGGGTGCCCTCCGAACCCACCAGCAGCCCGGCGAGTTCGAAGCCGGCGGAGCTCTTGGCGGTCCGGCGGCCCAGCCGGACCACCTCGCCGCGGCCGGTGACCGCCTCCACCCCCAGCACGTAGTCGCGGGTCACCCCGTACTTCACACAGCACACCCCGCCCGCGTTGGTGGCGACGTTCCCGCCGATGGTCGACCACGGGGCGCTGGCCGGGTCCGGCGGGTACCACAGGCCCTTGGCGGCGCAGGCCGCCCGGAGATCGTCGTTCACGACACCGGGCTGCACCACGGCGAGGCGCTCGTCCGGGTCGATACGCAGGATGCGGTTCATCCCGGCGAAGGAGACCACCACGCAGCCGGCGGTCGCGTTGGCGCCGCCGGACAGACCGGTTCCCGCGCCGCGGGCCACCACGGGCACGCCGCGTTCGGCGCAGTACGCCACGACGGCCGCGACCTCGGCCGTGTCGCGGGGCTGTACCACGGCCGCCGGGAGGGCGTAGGGCGCGCCGGCGGCCTCGTCGTGCGCGAAGGCGGCCAGCCGTGCCGGGTCGTCGATCACCCGTCCGGCCGGCAGGAGCGCTGCGAGAGCAGTGGGTTTCAAGGTCATCTCATGGAGAGTCGCAACCGGCGCCGGAAGGGGTCAATTGGCCCTTGGTACACGCCTCGCCGTGGGTGTACCAAGGGCCAATTGCCCGCCTGTCCGGCCATCGGCAAGCCTGATGCCAGGCCAGGTCAGGCCGTGTGAGCGGCCATGAGGAGGGTGAGTCGATGGCGGCGGTACTCATGGGAATCGGGGGCTTCCTCCCGCCCAAGGCGGTCACGAACGACGACCTCGCACGCACACTGGACACCACCGACGACTGGATCCGCACCAGGACCGGGATCCGGGAGCGCCGGGTGGTCGCCGACGGCCTGTCGACGGGGGACCTGGCCGTGGAGGCCGGCGCCCGGGCCCTGCGCTCGGCAGGGGTGAGCGCCGTGGACGCGGTGGTCGTGGCGACCACCTCGCCCGAGCGGCTCTGCCCGGCGGTGGCGCCGGAGGTCGCCTCCCGGCTGGGCCTGGACACCGTCGCCGCGTTCGACCTGACCTCGGCGTGCAGCGGGTTCCTGTACGGGCTCGCCACCGCGGGTGGTCTCATCGCGTCCGGCACCGCCGACACCGTCCTGTTCATCGGGGCGGAGGCGTTCACCACGCTCGTGAACCAGCGGGACCGGACCACCGCGCCGATCTTCGGCGACGGAGCCGGCGCGGTGGTGCTGCGCCGCGGCGAGGCGGACGAGCCCGGCGCGCTGGGGCCGTTCGACCTGGGCAGCGACGGGGCGCTCGCCGACCTGCTCGCCATCCCGGCCGGCGGCGCACGGCAGCGTTCCGCCGACAGCGGGCTCGGGCACGGCACGGTGCCGGCGGACGACTGGTACCTGCGGATGCAGGGCCGTCCGCTCTACACCCAGGCCGTCGAGCGGATGACGCAGTCGGCGCGGACCGCCCTCAAACGCGCCGCCTGGGCGGTCGCGGACGTGCACTGGTTCGCCGGACACCAGGCCAACATCCGCATCGTGCAGGCGGTCGCGGAGGAGATGGGCGTGCCCGACGAGCGGGTCGCGGTCAACATCGACCAGGTCGGCAACACGCTGGCCGCGTCGGTGCCGCTGCTGCTGAACGACTACGCCGCCCGCGGCGACCTGCGCGCGGGGCAGCGCGTCCTGCTGTCCGCGTTCGGCGCCGGCCTGTCCTGGGGCTCGGCCACGCTGGTCTGGCCCGACATCAAGGCCGAGCCCGTCGGCTGACGGGCGTCCCGCACCACAGGGCCCACCACCGAGTCACCGCTCGGCCTCACGGCCGGGTCCACGCTCGGCCTCACCGCCGGGTTCACCGCTCGGCCTCATAGCCGGGTTCACCGCTCGGACTTCACCGCCGACGGAGTGCGGCCGTTCTCCGGTGACGCGCTGCGCCGTCGTCTTCGTACCACTCCGTTCCATTCCACACCACTCCGTACCTCCGTCGTCTTCGCCCCTTCCCGTTCACCCCTTCCCATGTTCAGGAGGAACCGCATGAGCTCCGCATTCGAATCCGTCGTCGAGGTCCTCGTCGCCCGTTTCGGCCTCGACCCCGAGACGGTGGTGCCCGAGGCCACCTTCGACGACCTCGGACTGGACTCGCTGTCGCAGATTGAGCTGGCCACCGCTCTGAAGAAGCGGCTGGGCGTGGCGATCCCCGACGAGGAGCTGTCCGAGATGGCCGTCGTCGCCGACGTCGTCGCCGCGGTCGAGCAGAAGACCGCCACCGTCCGATGACCGGCTTCGCCGCCGCCATCACCGGGATCGGGCTGGTCACGCCGGCCGGCATCGGGACCAAGGAGAACTGGCACCGCGTGACGGAGGGCAGCCCCACGGCCGCCCACCACGCCGAGCTGGACGGCCTGCCCGTGACCATGGCGTGCCGGGTGCCCGGCTTCGATGCGGCCGCACTCGGCCTGCGGGGAGCCTGGCAGTGGGACCGTTACTCCCAGTTCGCCGTCGCCGCGGCGCGGGAAGCCCTGGACCACGCCGGGCTGCGGCCCGGTGCCTGGGCGGACAGCGCACGGGTGGCCGTCATCCTCGGCTCGGGTGCCGGCGGCACCGCGACCCTGGAGGAGCAGCACCGCGTCCTGATCGAGGAGGGGCCGTCGGAGGTCTCCTCGATGACACTGCCGATGGGTCTGCTGAACATGGCGGCGGGCCAGGTGGCGATCGACATCGGCGCCAACGGGCCCTGCATGGCGCCGTGCACCGCGTGCGCGGCCGGGGCCAGCGCGATCGGCCTCGGCCGGGAGCTGATCCGGTCCGGACTGGCGGACATCGTCGTGGCGGGCGGCGCCGAGGCGCCGGTCACCCCGCTGTACGTGTCCTCGTTCGCCAGGATGCGGGCGCTGTCACGACGGATGGACGACCCGCGGACCGCCTCCCGCCCGTTCGACGCGGGCCGCGACGGGTTCGTGCTCGGTGAGGGCGCCGGCGTGGTCGTGCTGGAGTCCGAGGAGCACGCGCGGGCCCGCGGCGTACGGCCGCTGGCCCGGGTGATCGGCTACGGCGCCTCCGCGGACGCGCACCACGTGACCTCTCCGCACCCCGAGGGCCGGGGCGCCGAACTCGCGGTCCGCGCGGCCCTCAAGGACGCCGGTCTCACCGGCCGGGACGTGCAGTACGTCAACGCCCACGGAACCTCCACCCCGCTCAACGACGTCGTCGAGGCCGGAGTGATCCGCCGGGTCGTCGGCGCGCACGCACAGGTCAGTTCCACCAAGGGAGTCACCGGGCACCCGCTGGGCGCGGCCGGGTCCATCGAGGCCGCGTTCGCGGCGCTCACCGTGCACCACGGCGTCGTCCCGCCGACGGCGAGCACCACCGAGGTCGACCCGAGGATCGAGGTGGACGTCGTGCACGGCACGGCACGCAGCGGGCGCGTGGACGTGGCCCTGAGCAATTCCTTCGGGTTCGGCGGCCAGAACGCCGCGCTGCTGATCGCGTCCGCCTGACCGCGGTCGCCCGCCTCCCGCGCCGGACCCCACGAACCGCCCCGCAGGAAAGGACTCACAGATGACCTCGTCGGCCCGCGCCGACCTGTCCCGGCTCCTGTTCGACGGCAGGTACGAGCAGACCCACCAGGACCTCCACGAACTGCTGCTGGACCCCGTGTTCGACCCCCGCCAGGGGCTGACCATGACCGAGGCCGGCAAGCTGGCCTACGAGCGGTCGAGGGCCGTGCACGCCGCGCTGGAGCGCCCCCGCGAGATCCTCGCGGACCCCTGGCGGCTGTTCGCCCTGGCCGAGTGGCCCTCGCTCCTGGACGTCTCGGTGTTCTCGCTGCTGATGGTGCACTACAACCTCGCCTTCGGCACGGTCGTGGAGCACGGCGCGCGGGACGACCTGAAGGACCTGTTCGACGAACTGGACCGGCTGGACTCGTTCAGCCCGTACATGGCCACCGAACTGGGCTACGGCAACAACGTCGCCGCCCTGCGCACCGAGGCCGTGTACGACGCCGCCACCGAGACGTTCGTGCTCAACACGCCCGACGCGCTCGCCCAGAAGTACATGTCGTACAGCGGGTTCCAGGACATCCCCAAACTGGCCGTGGTGATGGCCCGGCTGAAGGCGGACGGCACCGACCACGGAGTGTTCCCGTTCCTGGTGCGCATCAGCGACGGCGAGCGGCTGTGCGAAGGGGTGCACGCGGCACCGTGCCCCGAGAAGCCCGTCCAGGGCCTCGACAACGGCCTGACCTGGTTCGACCACGTGCGCGTCCCGCGCCGCAACCTGCTGCACGGCGACATGGGCCGGTTCGACGAGAAGGGCGTCTTCCGCCCGGCCCCCGGCAACCGGCGCAAGCGGTTCCTGCGCGCCATGAACCGGATCCTGCCGGGGCGGCTGTGCGTCTCCAGCGCGGCGACCGGCGCGGGCCGCGCCGCCGTGTACATCGCCCTGCGGTACGCGGCGCAGCGGCTCACCAACGCACCGGGCCGCAACGACCTGCCGGTCATCGAGTACCGCAGCCACCAGCTCGCCCTGTTCACCGCGCTGGCCAAGACGTACGCGATGACCCTGCTGCTCAACCACGCCAAGCGGGAGTTCACGGCGGCGCCGCGGGAAGGGGCGCCCGCCGAGCTGAACCATCTGGTCTCGATCACCAAGGCGCTGTCCACATGGGAGATGACCGAGGTCATCGCCGTCTGCCGGGAGCGCTGCGGGGCCCAGGGCATCTTCAGCGTCAACCGGATCGCGGACTACGGTTCGCTGCTGCAGGGCCTGGTCACCGCGGAGGGCGACAACCAGGTGCTGCTGGCGACCACGGCCGGGCAGATCATCGCGGAGGGCGACGACTCGGAGGAGCCGGCCGCGGCCCCCGATCCGCGGGGCCGCGGCCTCGCGGACCCGGAATTCCTGCTGGCGGTGCTGCGCCACCGGGAGCGGGAGCTGCTGCGGGCGGCCCGGGCGGCCATGGCGGACGACTCCCGGGACCGGACGTACTTCGAGGCGTGGAACGACACCGTCAACGACGGCCTGGAGATGGCCCGGGCCCGCGGAGTGCGCACCGCGCTGGAGTGCCTGACGGCCGCGGTGGACACGGCGCGGGACGACACGGCGCGCACGGCGCTCGGACTGCTGGCCGCGCTGTACGGGCTGACCGAGATCCGGCGGGACGCGGGCTGGTTCCTGGCGCGCGGCGCGTTGACGGCCGAGCAGGTGGAGCGGCTGCCGCAGGAGGCGGACGCGCTGTGCGCGCGGATCGCGCCGTACGCCGAGACGCTGATCGACGGGTTCAACCTGTCCCCGGAGCTGCTGCGGGCGCCGATCGCCGCGGCCGACTACGTGACCGCCTTCCAGCAGCGGACCGGCGCGTTCGGGCCGGCCGCCGTCCGGCCGGCCGAAGGGGGCTGAGCGCGATGGCGCGGCACAGTTACCTCTGCCCGATCCGCTGGGCCGACATGGACGTCTACGGGATCGTCAACAACGTCGCCTACCTGCGCTACCTGGAGGAGGCCCGGGTCGACTTCATCTTCCGGATGGCGCCGACCGAGGGTGACGCGTTCTTCCGGGACGGCTCGGTGGTGGTGGAGCACCGGATCCGTTACCGGCGGCAACTGGTGCACCGACACGCGCCGGTCGAGATCGAGATGTGGGTCTCCGACCTGCAGTCGGCGACGGTGGCCGTCGACTACGTGGTGAAGGACGGCGACACCGTGTACGCCACGGCCTCGACCGTGATGGCGCCGTTCGACTACCGGACGGGCCGGCCCCGCAGGCTGACCGACGAGGAGACCCGCTTCTTCGAGAAGTACGTCGAAGCCCCCCTGGGGGCGCGCTGACATGCGGCTGCTGCGGATCGGTCCGCCGGGCGGGGAGCGGCCGTGCGCTGTCGGCCCCGGCGGTGTCGTACGCGACGTGTCGGCGTGGGTGCCGGACTGGACGGGCGCGGCCCTGGACCCGGACGCGCTGCGGGAGCTGGCGGCGCGGCTGACGCGGGAGGCGGCGGGGCTGCCGGCGGTCGACCCGGCGGCCGAGCGGATCGGGCCGCCCGTCCGTCCGGGCGGGCATCTGCTGTCGATCGGGCTCAACTACCGCGCGCACGCCGCCGAGGCGGGCATGGCGCTGTCCCCGGAGCCGGTCGTCTCCAGCAAGGCGCCCTCCACCCTGGTCGGGCCGCACGACGACCTGCTGATACCGCCGGGCGGGGAGAAGACCGACTGGGAGGTCGAACTGGCGGTGGTGATCGGGCGGCGGGCCCAGTACCTGCCGGACCGCGCCGCCGCGCAGGCGCACATCGCGGGGTTCGCCACGGCCGACGACGTGTCAGAGCGCAGTTGGCTGCTGGAGCGCGGCGGGCAGTGGGTGAAGGGCAAGTCGTTCGAGTCCTTCAGTCCGCTCGGCCCCTTCCTGGTCACCCCGGACGAGGCCGGCGACCCGCAGCGGTTGCGGCTGACCTGCCGGGTCAACGGGCGGCTGATGCAGGACGGGTCCACGGCCGACATGGTCTTCGGGGTGGACCATCTGGTCTGGTACCTGAGCCAGTTCATGGTGCTGCACCCGGGTGACGTGGTGCTGACCGGGACGCCCGGCGGGGTCGCGCTCGGCCGCCCCGACCAGCCGTTCCTGCGGCCCGGTGACGTGGTGGAGGCGGAGGTGGCCGGGCTGGGCGCGCAGCGGCAGCGCTGCCGCGCGACGGTCCTGGCGGAGAGCCGGCGGTGAGCGGGGAGCCCGTGGTGAGCGGCGGGGCGCGTCCGCACACGTCGTTGCGGCCGTCTTCCGCCGCAGTCGCAGTCGCAGCCGCAGCCGAAACCGCACCCGCACCCGCAGCCGCAACCACAGCCACAGCCACAGCAGCAGCGGTTGTCGTACCGGCCCGGGAAGGAGAGCGAGAGCAGATGACCGTCCAGGAGGAACGCACCGGCCAGGCCCCGTGCCGGTCCGCCGACACCCGGGCGCTGGTGGCGGAACTGCACGCGAACAAGGAACTGGCCTGCTGCGGGCCGGGCGACCGCGCGACCCGGGCGCAGCACGCCAAGGGCAAGCTCACCGCGCGTGAGCGCATCGAACTGCTCCTGGACGAGGGGTCGTTCGCCGAGGTGGAGCAGTTGCGCCGGCACCGGGCGGTGGGCTTCGGGATCGAGGAGCGCCGACCGTACACGGACGGCGTGATCACCGGCTGGGGCACGGTCGAGGGCCGTACCGTGTTCGTCTACGCGCACGACTTCCGCGTCTTCGGCGGGGCGCTCGGCGAGGCGCACGCCGAGAAGATCCACAAGATCATGGACATGGCCGTCGCGGCCGGTGCGCCGCTGGTGTCGCTCAACGACGGGGCCGGCGCCCGCATCCAGGAGGGTGTCTCGGCCCTCGCCGGCTACGGCGGGATCTTCCGGCGCCATGTGCGGGCCTCGGGGGTGATCCCGCAGATCTCGGTGATTCTCGGTCCGTGCGCGGGCGGTGCGGCGTACTCTCCCGCACTGACCGACTTCGTGTTCATGGTGCGCGGCATCTCGCAGATGTTCATCACCGGACCGGACGTGGTGAAGGCGGTCACCGGAGAGGATGTCACCCAGGAGCGGCTCGGCGGGGCCGACGCTCACGCGAAGCAGTCGGGAGTGGCGCACTTCGTGTACGAGGACGAGCGGACCTGCCTGAGCGAGGTGCGGTACCTGCTGTCCCTGCTGCCGTCCAACAACCAGCAGAACACGCCCGCCGTGCCCTGCACGGACCCGGCCGACCGGTGCGGCGAGGCGCTGCTCGGGCTGGTTCCGGCCGAGGGCAGGCTGCCGTACGACATGCGGCGGGTGATCGAGGAGATCGTCGACCACGCCGACTTCCTGGAGGTCCACGAGTGGTGGGCGCCCAACGTGCTGTGCGGGCTGGCCCGGCTCGGCGGCGAGGTGATCGGCATCGTGGCCAACCAGCCGGTCGCCCTGGCCGGGGTGCTGGACATCAAGGCCAGCGAGAAGGCCGCCCGTTTCGTGCGGATGTGCGACGCGTTCAACATCCCCCTGCTGTCGCTGGTGGACGTGCCGGGATTCCTGCCGGGAGTGGACCAGGAACACGGCGGGGTGATCCGGCACGGAGCGAAACTGCTGTACGCCTACTGCGAGGCCACCGTGCCGCGCGTCCAGCTCATCCTGCGCAAGGCGTACGGCGGGGCGTACATCGTGATGGACTCCCGCTCGATCGGCACCGACCTGTCCTACGCCTGGCCGACCAACGAGATCGCGGTGATGGGCGCGGAAGGCGCCTCGAACGTCATCTTCCGCAAGCAGATCGCGGAGGCCGCCGACCCGGAGGCCGAACGCGCGCGCAAGGTCAAGGAGTACCGGTCGGAGCTGATGCACCCGTACTACGCGGCCGAGCGCGGCCTCGTCGACGACGTGATCGACCCCGCCGAGACCCGGACGGTGCTGATCCGCGCCTTCCGGGCGCTGCGGACCAAGCACGCGGAGCAACCCTCGCGCAAGCACGCCAACAACCCCATGTGACCCACCCCGAGCCCAACCAGCCCCCTGTTCCGGAGCGTATCCATGACCCTTGCGTTCACCACCGAACCGGCCGTCCGCCTGCCCGCCGCGCAGCGGGCGGCGCTGCTGGAGGCGCCCGCCTTCGGCGAGGTGTTCACCGACCACATGATCAGCATCGACTGGGACCGGGAGCGTGGCTGGCACGACGCCCGACTGCATCCGTACGGGCCGCTGACGCTGGATCCGTCGGCCCAGGTCTTCCACTACGGCCAAGAGGTGTTCGAGGGCATGAAGGCCTACCGGCGCCCCGACGGCACGGTGGTGACGTTCCGCCCGTACGCCAACGCGGCCCGCTTCAACCGCTCCTGCGCGCGGATGGCGATGCCGCAACTCCCCGAGGAGACGTTCGTGGAGGCGCTGGAACTGCTGGTCGGCGCCGACCGGGACTGGGTCCCGGACCGGCCCGGACACAGCCTCTACCTGCGTCCTTTCATGATCGCCACGCAGCACACGATCGGTTTCTACGGGCCGTCCGCCGCCTTCCGGTTCATGGTGATCGCCTCGCCCGCGGCGTCCTACTTCCGGGCCGATGCCAAGCCGCTGACGGTGTGGCTGTCGCGGGACTACACCCGGGCGGCTCCCGGGGGCACCGGCGAGGCCAAGTGCGGCGGCAATTACGCGGGCACCTTGGTGGCTCAGGAACAGGCCCGGGAGAAGGGCTGCGACCAGGTGGTGTGGCTGGACGCCGTGGAACGCCGCTGGGTGGACGAGATGGGCACCAGCAATCTGTTCTTCGTCCGTGGCAACCGGCTGGTCACGCCGGAGCTGTCGGGGACGCTGCTGGCGGGCGTCACCCGGGACTCGGTGCTGGCGCTGGCGGCCGAACTCGGCTTCCCGGCCGAGGAGGGGCGGATCAGCGTGGAGCAGTGGCGGGCCGACGCGGAGTCGGGCGCGCTGACCGAGGTGTTCTCCTGCGGCACCTCGTCGATGATCACGCCGGTGGGGTTCGTCAGGAGCGCGGACGGCGACTGGACGATCGGGGGCGGGGAGCCCGGTCCGGTGACCGCGCGGCTGCGCGACGAGCTGACGGGGATTCAGGCCGGGACGAGACCGGACCCGTTCAACTGGGTCCACAAGATCGCCTGACGGACGGGCCGGCCGGTCCGGGTCACACAGTGAGGGGTGTGGGGGAATCATGAGTCGTTCGGTCCTTGTGACGGGGGGCAACCGGGGGATCGGCCTGGCCGTCGCCCGTGCCTTCGCGCAGGCGGGTGACAGGGTCGCGCTGACCCTCCGGTCGGGCGAGCCGCCCCGGACGGCGGCCCGCCTCGGCTGTCTGGCCGTCACCTGCGACGTCACCGACGCCGAGCAGGTGGAGCGGGCGTACAAGGAGGTGGAGGCGGTGCACGGCCCGGTGCAGGTGCTGGTGGCGAACGCCGGCATCACCCGCGACCGGCTGGTGCTGCGGATGGCGGAGAAGGACTTCACGGACGTGCTGGACACGAACCTGACGGGCGTCTTCCGGGTGGTCAAGCGGGCCGTCGAGGAGATGGTCGACGCGCGGTGGGGGCGGATCGTGGTGATCTCCTCGACGGTCGGCCTGCTCGGCGCGGCCGGGCAGGCCAACTACGCCGCCTCGAAGGCGGGCCTGGTCGGCTTCGCCCGGTCCGTGGCCCGCGAACTCGGTCCGCGGGGGATCACCTGCAACGTGGTGGCGCCGGGGTTCGTGGAGACGGACATGACCGCCGCGCTCCACGACCGGCAGCGCTCGGCCATGCTGGGCAGGGTGCCGCTGGGGCGCGGCGCGCAGGCGGACGAGGTGGCGGCGGCGGTGCGGTTCCTCGCGTCCGAGGACGCCGCCTACATCACCGGAGCCGTCCTGCCGGTGGACGGCGGGCTGGGCATGGGTCACTGAGGCGGCGGGCCGGAGCCGGGCGCACCGCTTGCGCGCGGGGCCGGTGCTCGGTGGTGCGCGGAGACGAGGCACGTCGCGTGCGCGCGGGGCCGGTGCTCGGAGACGGCACACATCGCGTGCGCGCGGGCTCCGCGCTCAGCGGTGCTCCGAGACGAGCACGGCGCGGGTGCCGGGCTCCAGCGCCTGGAAGACGTGGGGAACGTCGGCCGGATAGCAGATGTAGTCGCCCGGGTGCAGTTCCACCGGCTCCTCGGCGGTCCCCACCAGGGCCCGGCCCGCGCTGATCACGACGTGCTCCACCACGCCGGGCAGGTGCGGGGCGGAGGAGCGCTGCGGGCCGGGCTCGGCGTCGATGCTGTAGACGTCGCGCCGGGCCCCGGGCGGGCAGGAGGCGAGGAGGGTGGCCCGGTAGTGGCTCTCGGCGGCTCCGACGGCCGGCCCCTCCCCGGCGCGGATCACCTGCACGTGCGGACGGGGCATGGCCAGGAGCCGGGAGAAGGGGATCTCCAGCACCACGCAGAGTGCCCACAGCGTCTCCAGGCTGGGGTTTCCGGTGCCGGACTCGAGCTGGGACAGGGTGGACTTGGCGATTCCGGCCCGGCGGGCCACCTCCGTCAGCGACAGCTGCGTCCGGGAGCGTTCCGCGCGCAGCGATGCTGCGATCACGTCGAGCGGGGGCTTGAGCGCGGGATCGGCGTCGGGCATGGCGTTCGCTCCAGTGGCCAGTCGTTCGCCTTGACGAACATGTTCAGGTGTGTTCAGTATAAAAGCCATGCGTTCGTTATGGAAAACCCTCGGCTCCGGGCCGCTGCGCGACATCGCGCTGGTCTGCCTGGCCGTCGGGGTCATCGGCGTCTCCTACGGCGCCGTCGCGACCACGTCCGGATTCGCCTGGTGGTTCCCGGTGCTGATGGGGGCGCTCGTCCTGGCCGCGTCCTCCGAGTTCCTGTTCATCGGGATCGTGGCCGCCGGCGGCAGTCCGATCGCCGCGCTGCTCGCCGGGCTCCTGGTCAACGCCCGGCACCTGCCCTTCGGGCTCGCGGTGCCCGACGTGCTCGGGCGCGGCTGGCGCGGACTGCTCGGCACCCATCTGATGAACGACGAGACGGTCGTCTTCGCCCTCTCCCAGGAGGGAATGCACCGCAAGCGGGCCGCGTACTGGGCCTGTGGCCTGGGCATTCTCGTCTGCTGGCCCGCCGGCGCGGCGCTGGGGGCGTTGCTCGGCACGGTCGTCAGGGACACCGGGGCGCTGGGCCTGGACGCCATGTTCCCCGCGGTCATCCTGGCGCTGATCCTGCCCGCGATGAAGGAGCGGGCGGTGCGGCGGACCGCGCTGGCCGGTGCCGCGCTGGCGCTGGCCGTCACCGCGTTCGTACCGGTCGGACTGCCGGTGCTGATCGCCCTGGCCGCGCTGCCGCTGTGCACCGCCAGGTCCCGGGAAGGAGCCGTGCGATGAGCGGGTCCATCCCGGTGCTGCCGACGCTGGCGGCGATGCTGGGCCTGGCCGCCGGAACCTTCCTGCTGCGCCTGTCGGGCCCGGCCCTGCGCGCCAAGGTCACCTTCCCGAAGCGGGCCGAAAAGGTGCTGGAGGTCTCGGCGGTGGTCCTGCTCGCCGCGCTGACGGCCACTTCGGCGCTGACCGAGGGGCATGCCTTCGCCGGTGCCGCGCGGCCGATCGGGGTCCTGGTGGGCGGCGTGCTCGCCCTGCGCAAGGCGCCGTTCCTCGTCGTCGTGCTGACGGCGGCGGGCACCGCCGCGCTGCTGCGACTGGCTGGAATTCCCTGACCCGACCTGACCTGACCGAATCCTCCACGACGCCCACCCTCACGCCCGCCGGGTTCCCCGGCGGGCGTTCCCTTTGAGCCGACCCATTCGAAAGAGCGGAACAAACCTGCGCGCCGAGTTTGACGCATTCTCGTCGCCCGGCCTTCTCGCAGTGTGGACGCACTGTTGTTCGCTCCGAAAGCGGTCGAGTAGCCTCTGTGAGAAGTGGACAACAACGCGGAAATTGTCCAGCCCGTGTGCGCCTCGTACCCGTAGTGCGTAGTAGTTCAGGATGGCTGCTCCATTCTCGGAACACTCTCCCTCGGATGTCCGTAAAGGATCTGCTGAGATGCGTGCAGGACGATTTCGCCGACTGCCCGGGGCGATCCTGAGCGGCGTTCGATCCGGTCGGTTCGCGCCGGCCGTCGAAGGGGTTTCACAGCAGTCTCCGCGCGCACCACCGTGGACCGGATCGTGGCACACGTCGACGCCGCATCCGCGGCACCCCCACGGACACACGCCCAAGGAGCGCTGACAGACCGGCATGAACATCACGAAGACGGAGAGTCCGAGACCCCGTGCCCGCCTGGCCGACGATCAGCAGTCCCTCGTCACCGAGCCACGGCTGACCCTGCTCCACGACGATGTCCGGGACGACGGCGTCCGGGACGCAATGGCCCGCGTGCCGCTGTTGTCCGAGCGTGAACTCGATGTCTTCCGGCTCCTGGGGAAAGGGGCGTCGAACAGGAGCATCGCGACCCGGCTCGGCATTACCGAACGCACGACCAAGGCCCATGTCGCCCAGATACTGTCCAAATTAGGTGTGGAGTCACGGCTCCAGGCCGGAATCGCCGGCTTCGCCTGGGAGATCGCCGGGGGAGGCCGTGACGCGCCACGGTGACCAATTCGCCGCGCGCGTACGCGTGAGGGCTCGTACGTCCCCGCCTGCCATGTGATTCGGGCGGTGCGCGCAGGGCGTCCCGCGCTCGCGCCGCGGCCGGTCCCGGCCTTGCTCCGTCCAGTCGGTCGTCCCCGCAGGCGCCCGCGGCCTGCGGGGTGAACCCCCGAGTAGCCAGGCCCACCCTGCTACCCTGCGTCGTCAATTGTCCGTTTTGGGTAGTTTTAAGGGGTGTGCGTGAAGGTCGCCTGTGTCGGAGGCGGGCCCGCGGGCCTGTATCTCTCGATCCTGCTGAAGCGGCAGGACCCGTCCCACGACATCACCGTCCACGAACGCGATCCGGAGGGTTCGACCTACGGCTGGGGCGTGACCTACTGGCGGGAACTGCTCGACCGGCTCCACGAACACGACCCCGAGTCGGCGCGCGCCGTGCGCGAGAACTCAGTCCGCTGGAACCAAGGGGTCGCCCACGTGGGCGACCTGACGACCCGCCGCCCCGGCGACGAGGGCCACGGCATCGGCCGCCACCGTTTCCTGGAGATCCTCGCCGACCGGGCCCGCTCCCTCGGCGTGCGCCTGGAGTTCGAGCGCGAGATCACCCCGGGCGACCTGCCGGACGCCGACCTCGTCGTCGCGGGCGACGGCGTCGGCAGCGCCCTGCGCACCCGGCACGCCGGATACTTCGGCACGCGGATCAAGAACGGGCGCAACACCTACATCTGGCTCGGCACCACCAAGGTCTTCGACTCCTTCACCTTCGCCTTCGTGGAGACCGGCCACGGCTGGATCTGGTGCTACGGATACCCCTACGGCGCCGACCGCAGCACCTGCGTCATCGAGTGCGCGCCCGAGACCCGCACCGGACTCGGTCTCGACCAGGGGAGCGAGGCGGAGCGGCTGGCGCTGCTGGAGAAGCTGTTCGCCGGCATCCTGGACGGCCACCCGCTCATCGGCCGCACCTCCGCCGGGGCCGGCTCCGACGCCCAGTGGCTCACCTTCCGCACCCTCACCAACCGCACCTGGCACCGCGGCAACCTCGTGCTCGTCGGCGACGCCGCGCACACCACGCACTACTCCATCGGCGCCGGCACCACCCTCGCCCTGGAGGACGCCATCGCGCTGGCCGGCGCACTGCGCGAGCCCGCCCCGCTGCCGTACGCCCTCGACCGCTACGAGCGTGAACGCAAGAAGGCACTCCTGCCCGTGCAGAGCGCGGCCCGCTACAGCGCCCAGTGGTACGAGAACCTGCAGCGCTACATCCACCTGCCCCCGGAGCGGATGTTCGCGCTGCTCGGCCAGCGCCACTCGCCGCTGCTGCCGTACGTCCCGCCGCAGCTGTACTACCGGATCGACCACGCCGTCGGTCAGTCGGAGGCGCTGCGCCGCCTCAAGCGCTGGCTGGGCCCGAGGATCGCGCGCACCGTGCACGCGCGGACGCTGGCCTCCCGCGGATAGGGCTGGGTGAATGGCCATTCACCCGCTATGGTGAATGGTCATTCACCTGTTTCTCGTTTTCCGCCCGCTGGAGTCCTCATGGAGCAGCCCGCCCCGATACCGCGCCCGGACGGCCTGCGGAAGCGGTTCACCATCCCCGCGCTGGCATTCGGCGGCATCCTCATGGCGGTCATGCAGACCGTGGTCGTCCCGCTGCTGCCCGACCTGCCGCGGCTGACCGGGGCGTCGGCGGGCGCGGTCTCCTGGACGGTCACCGCCACGCTCCTGTCGGGCGCCGTCCTCACGCCGGTGCTCGGCCGGGCGGGGGACATGTACGGCAAGCGCCGGGTGCTGATGGCGGCGCTGACGCTGATGACGGTCGGCGCGGTGATGTGCGCCCTGTCCTCCGACATCGCCGTGCTCATCACGGCCCGCGCCCTGCAGGGCGCCGCCGCCTCCGTGGTGCCGCTGTCGATCAGCATCCTGCGCGACGAACTGCCGCCCGAACGACGCGGCTCCGCGGTGGCGCTGATGAGCTCCACCGTCGGCATCGGCGCCGCCCTGGGCCTGCCGCTGGCCGCGCTGGTGGTGCAGTACGCCGACTGGCACACCATGTTCTGGCTGACCGCCGCCCTCGGCGCGCTGGGCGTGACGGCCGTGTGGTGGGCGGTCCGCGAATCCCCGGTGCGCCGGCCCGGCCGGTTCGACGTACTGGGCGCGCTGGGGCTGGCGGCCGGACTGGTGTGCCTGCTGCTGGGGGTGTCCCAGGGCGGGCAGTGGGGCTGGAGCAGCGCACGGGTGCTCGGCCTGTTCGCCGTCGCCGCCGCCGTCCTGGCGCTGTGGTGGGTGCAGCAGCTGCGCACCGAACGGCCGCTGGTGGACCTGCGGCTGGTCACCCGGCCGCGGGTGGGCCTGTCGCACGTGGCGGCCCTGCTCACCGGGTTCGCGTTCTACGCCAACTCCCTGGTGACGGCCCAGCTGGTGCAGGCGCCGAAGGCCACCGGGTACGGGCTCGGCCTGTCGATCGTGGCCACCGGCCTGTGCCTGCTGCCGGGCGGGGTCACCATGCTCCTGTTCTCGCCGCTGTCGGCCCGGATCTCCGCGGTCCGCGGCCCGCGCGTCACGCTCGCCCTCGGCGCGGCGGTCATCGCCTGCGGCTACGCCGTACGGATCGCCGACAGCCGTGACCTGTGGATGATCATCCTGGGGGCGACCGTGGTGGCGACCGGCACCACCCTCGCCTACTCCGCCCTGCCCACCCTGATCCTGCGCGCCGTCCCGGCCGGGCAGACCGCCTCCGCCAACGGCGTCAACGTGCTGATGCGCACCATCGGCCAGGCCACCTCCAGCGCCGCGGTCGCCGCGGTGCTGGTGCACCACACCAGCCCGGTCGGCGGTGCCCGCGTACCGACCCTGCACGGGTACCTGATCGCCTTCGCGATCGCCGGCGCCGTCGCGCTGGCGGCGTGCGCCGCGGCCCTGTCCATCCCCCGCGACGGCGGGCCCGAGGACACCCGCCGGGCCCGCGGCGGGGTCCGGGACACCCGCGACGAGGCGCTGGAGGGAACATGAGCGCCGTGAGCACTCCACCTCCCTCGCCCGCACCCGCCCGCCGGGACGCCGAGGCGACCAAGGCGGCCATCCTCAGGGCCGCCCGACACCTGCTGGCCCGGCACGCCCACGCCGACATCACCCTCAAGGCCGTGGCCGAACGGGCCGGTGTCAGCCCGCCGCTGGTCCTGAAGTACTTCGGCAGCAAGGACGCCCTGTTCGCCCGGGTGATGTCCTTCGAGACGGACGCCGACGCCCTGCTCGACGCGCCGCTGGACGCGCTCGGCCGGCACATGGTCCGGCACGTCCTGGTGAGCCAGTCCCGGCAGGGCGCCGACCCGCTGCTGCGGATCGTGTTCGCCCCGCTGCACGGCGAACAGGGCGACATCCTGCGCGCCAACTTCCGCACCCAGGTCACCGAACGTCTCGCCGCCCGCCTCACCGGACCCGACGCGGGCCTGCGCGCGGAACTCGCCGTCGGCATGCTCCTCGGCCTGGGCGTGATGTACGGCATCGCCCGCGGCGCCCACCTGCGCGGGGCGCCGGTGGACGACGTCGTGGACCGCTACGCGCCCGCCCTCCAGGCCCACCTCACGCCCGGCGCGGGAACCCGGCCGTCCGGGCCGTGAACGCCCCCGCGGGCCGCCGCGGGCGCTCGGACGCGGCGGAACCCGAGCGGCCGGTTCCGGGGGCGGGTGGGGCGGATGACAGACTGGCGGCATGGAAGAGCGCGCATTCGACAGGTCCGGCCGGCACGCGTCCGTCGTCGGGCTCGGGACATGGCAGCTGGGCGCCGACTGGGGCGAGGTCGACGACAAGGACGCCCACGCGGTGCTGGAGGCGGCGGCCGAGTCGGGGGTGACCTTCTTCGACACCGCCGACGTGTACGGCGACGGGCGCAGCGAGCAGACCATCGCCGCCTTCCTGCGCGGCAGGCCGGACCCGCGCGTGCTGGTGGCCACCAAGATGGGCCGCCGCGTCGAGCAGATCCCGCAGAACTACGTACTGGACAACTTCCGCGCCTGGAACGACCGTTCCCGGCGCAACCTCGGCGTCGACCGTATCGACCTCGTACAGCTGCACTGCCCGCCCACCCCCGTCTACTCCACCGACGAGGTCTTCGACGCCCTCGACACCCTGGTCGAGGAGGAGCGCGTCGCCGCCTACGGCGTCAGCGTGGAGACCTGCGCGGAGGCGCTGACCGCGATCGCCCGGCCGAACGTGGCGAGCGTGCAGATCATCCTCAACCCGTTCCGTATGAAGCCGCTGCGCGAGGTGCTGCCCGCGGCGCGGGAGGCGGGCGTCGGCATCATCGCGCGCGTGCCGCTGGCCTCCGGCCTGCTGTCGGGCAAGTACACCAAGGACACCGTCTTCGCCGCGGACGACCACCGCACCTACAACCGTCACGGCGAGGCCTTCGACGTCGGCGAGACGTTCTCCGGCGTCGACTACGACACCGGCGTCGAGGCGGCCGCCGAGTTCGCCGCCCTCGCGCCCGAGGGATACACCCCGGCCCAGCTCGCCCTGCGCTGGATCGTCCAGCAGCCCGGCGTGACCACCGTGATCCCCGGCGCCCGCTCACCGGAGCAGGCCCGCGCCAACGCGGCCGCCGCAGCCCTGCCCGAACTCGGCGCCGAGACCCTCGACGCGATCCGCGACCTCTACGACCGCCGCATCAAGGACCAGGTCGAGCACCGCTGGTAGGACCGCGCGGGCAGGCTCCCGGCTCGGGCAGGCTCCCGGCTCGGGCAGGCTCCCGGCTCGGGCAGGCTCCCGGCGCGGACACGCTCCCGGCTCGGGCACGCTCACGGCTCCAGGAGCAGCTGCCACTCCTGCTCCTGGTCGCCGGAGACCGACCCCTGGTCCTGCGCGGTGAAGGCGTGGTTCAGCCTCTCGCGCGCCTTCGCCACCGCCTCGGGGGCGCCCTGCACGGTCACCGTCACCGCCCCGGACAGACGACCGGCGGCGCCGCCCGCGCCGCCGTCCCGCGACGGGCCGGCGGCATCGTGTTCGAATGTCGCCGTGTGGATCGTGGCCCGTTCGTCGGCGGGCAGTTCCCGCGCCGAACCGAAGGCGGGTTCCAGGGCCCGCACCACGGCCCGCGCGTCGGCGGCGCTGCCGCCGCTGAGGGTGAGGGTGAGCTCGGTGGCGGACATGGTCGACGCACTCCTCGGCTGGTCGTCGTGAGCCATGCGCTTCGTGTGACCGTCCGGTGACCGGCCAAACAGCCCGCCGTCCGCACCGGTCAACCCGGCCGAACCGGGAACACGGCCCGGAGAGGCGACATCGGCCGGGAGAGCCGGGAGGAACATTGGCGGACAGCGAGCACGGCGCGGACCCGGTGAACGAATGGGGACGGCACGAGACCGAGGAGGAGCGGGCCGACCGGAAGTGGACCGAGCTCATCCAGGAGGTCAGGGTCGCCCAGACCGGGGTGCAGATCCTGTTCGGTTTCCTGCTGACCGTCGTGTTCACGCCGAAGTACGGTCAGCTGGAACAGACCGACAAGACCATCTACATCGTCACCGTCGTCCTCGGCGCCGCCACCACCGGGGCGCTGATCGGGCCGGTGTCGCTGCACCGTCTGGTGTCCGGCCGGCAGATCAAACCGCAGGCGGTGGAGTGGGCCTCCCGGATGACCTTCGCCGGCCTGGTGCTGCTGCTGGCCACCATGACCAGCTCGCTCGTGCTCATCCTGCGGGTGGCGACCCACAACGGGGCCGTGTCCTGGATCGTCACCGGCGTCGTCGCGTGGTACCTGCTGTGCTGGTTCGCGGTGCCGCTGTGGACCCGGCACCGCCATACGACGAGGTGAGGCCCGGCGCCGCCAGCTGCCGGTCGTGCAGGCGGCCGAGCAGCAGCACCGACAGGGTCGCGCCGACCAGCGCGCAGAACATGTCCCACTGGGTGTCCCACACATCGCCCTGCGTGGCGAGGAACGCGTCCGCCGCCTGGCCGCCGACCACGGCGGCCAGCCACTCCAGCATCTCGAACACGGCGCTGAAGGCGAGGCAGGCGCACACGGTCAGCGGAGCCAGCCAGCGGCTGCCGCGCAGCGGCGAGGTGCGGCTGAGCAGCTCCCGCACCAGCACCGCCGGCACGAAGCCCTGCATGAGGTGCCCGAAGCGGTCGTAGGGATTGCGGTCCAGCCCGAAGGTGTCCCGCACCCAGTCGCCGACGGGCACCTGGGCGTAGGTGTAGTGCCCGCCCACCGCCAGGACGAGGGCGTGCGCGGCCAGCAGGCAGCACAGCAGGTCCGTCAACGGGAAGCGCCGCCGGGTCAGCACCGCCAGCGGCAGCCCGATCAGCACCCACACCGTCTCCAGGAACCAGGTGGTGCGGTCGTGCGGGGCCCAGGCCGAGACGGCCAGTCCCGCGACGACGGCGGCGGCGAGCAGCGCGGGCAGCCGCCGCCGGGGCGGGGCGGGACGTGCGGCGGTCATGGTGGTCATGGGGGGCTCCTCCTCGTCGAGCCCCCATCGTGGCCGCGCGCGTGACGGCGAGGCATGAGTACGGCTACTCAGCGCGCCTGCGTCGATGCCCCCTGCGAACCTGTGTCCCCGCGACGTCGGTAAGAGCGCGTCGTCAGCCGAGCGTCGCGCAGCGCGGGCAGCAGCGTCTTCGACGCCCGGTCGACGAACTCCGGCCGGCTCTCCCCGCCGATCTGCACCAGCGCGATCTCGTCGAACCCGGCGACGGCGAACGGCCGCCCCGCCTCGACGACGGCCTCCGGGTCTGCACCGCACAGGATCGCGGCGGCGACGTCGTCGGGCGTCACCAACTGCGTGGCCGCCTCGAACGAATCCGGGTGCGGCAGCTCGGAGTCGACCTTCCAGCCGCTGCCGGACCAGCGGAACTGGGCCCGCACCACATGGTCGACGAGCTCACGGGGGCCTGCCTGCTCCGTCAACATCGTCTATCCGATCCGCACCATGGGCGCCGGGTCCCCCGCGCGGGCGGCCGGAAGCGACGGCCCGGCAGCCCCGACAGCGCGGTCACGGGCGGGCCCGCGGGGCAGGATGCCGTCATGAGCGCTCGCCCGCTGCCGCTCGGCAGCCCCTCCGCCCAAGGCGTCGACGCGTCCGGCGTCCACGCGTTCCTCGACGCCGTCGAAGCCGCCCCGGACATCGAGCCGCACAGTGTGATGGTCGTCAGGCACGGCCGTCTCGTGGCGTCCGGCTGGTGGGCGCCGTACACGGCCGCGCGCCCGCACCTGCTGTACTCGCTCAGCAAGAGCTTCACCGCGACGGCCGCCGGGCTCGCCGCCGCCGAGGGACTACTGGACCTCGACGCCCCGGTGATCTCCTACTTCCCGGAGTTCGCGGCCGACGTCACCGACCCGCGCAGCCGGGCGATGCTGGTGCGGCACGTGGCGTCCATGGCCAGCGGCCACCGGACCGAGACGCTCGAACGGGCGCGCGCCGCGGACCGCGAGGAACTCGTACGCGGCTTCCTCCGGATCCCCCCGGACGGCGATCCGGGCACCGTCTTCGCCTACAACCAGCCCACCACCTACACCCTCGCCGCGATCGTCCAGCGCGTCACCGGTCAGCCGCTGAGCGCCTACCTGCGGCCCCGGCTGCTCGACCCGCTCGGGATCGGGGAGATCGCCTGGCTGCGCGACCGGGCCGGCCGCGAACTGGGTTTCAGCGGGCTGCACGCCACCACCGACGCGATCGCCCGGCTCGGCGAGCTGTATCTGCGCGACGGCGTGTGGGAGGGCCGGCGGCTGCTGCCCGGGGGATGGGCGGCCGAGGCGTCGCGCGCGCACATCGACACCGCCGACGGCACGCCCGAGGGGGCACTGTCGGACTGGCAGCTGGGCTACGGCCTGCAGTTCTGGCGCTCCCGGCACGGCTACCGCGGCGACGGGGCGTACGGCCAGTTCTGCCTGGTGCTGCCCGAACAGGACGCCGTGGTCGCGACCACGGCGGCGACGGTGGAGATGCAGCGACTCCTGGACCTGGTATGGACGCATCTGCTGCCGGCCTTCCGCCCCGGACCGCTGCCGGGCCGGACGGACGAGGACGCCGCGCTGCGGGAACGGCTCGCGCGGCTGGCCCTGCCGCCCGCCGAGGGCCGGCCCGCCCCGCCGGACCGGGCGCCGGAGTGGTCCGGCGCCGTGTTCACCCCGCGGGGCGGCCGGTGCGCGGGGCTGCCGAAGCTGACCGAGGCCGGGGTGACCGCGGACGCGGACGGCTGGACGCTGACGCTCACCGAGGACGGCCACCGGCTCCCCTTCCGGATCGGGCGGACCGGCTGGAGGGAGGCCGACGAGCCGCTGCCGGCCGCGGTCAGCGGGGGATGGGCGGACGCCGGCGCCCTCGCCGTGGACATCGTGTTCCTGGAGACGCCGCACCGGCTGACGGTGACGTGCTCGCTGCCGGACGGGACGTTCACGGCGAGCTGGCGCACGCCGCCGCTGCACGCCCCGGGGCTGCGGGCGATGCGCGCGCCCCGGTACTCAGGCTGACGGCATCCGGAAGGTCCGCAGGACGGTCGCGAGCGCCTGCCGGCCGGCGGAGTCGTCCCAGTCGGCGGCCGGCGTCGTCCAGCGCAGCGAGAAGCCGCGCCCGCCGCCGAGCACGACGCCCCGGCCGAAGGTGCGCACCTGCGTCCCGTGCACCTTGGACAGCCACTCCATGTCGGCGGCGCTGCGGCCCTGGTAGGCCGTCGCCCGGATGTCGCCGATCCGCCGGTAGCCGGGGTAGCGCTCCAGTTCGGGCTCCACGTCGTCGCGCCACACGGCGACGGGGTCCGGGCCCACCCGCGTGCTGTAGGTGACCGCGAGGGTGCGCGGGTCGCCGTGCGCGCCGAAGGTGACGCGGTAGGCCACGCCGGACTGGCGGTCGGTCCGCAGCCGTGTCCAGCCGTCCGGGAGGGCGACGGAGAAGCCCTCGGGGGCGGTGTACCGGTGGAAGCCGGGCGGGAGGGCGGTGGCCGGCGTCGACTTGGAAGCCGACGCCGACGTGGACGCGGACGCCGAGGGCGACACCGGGGGCGACGCGGACGCGGAGGGGGGCCGGGTGGACGCGGCGGAGGGAACGGGGGTGGAGGCGTGGCCCTCGGCGCGCCTGCCGGGTCCGGTCTGGGGCGCGGTGGCGGTGGCGGTCGCGGGGGCGGACCGGTGGGGTGACGCGCCCGTGCCGGTGTTGTCGAGGCCGGGCAGCTGCCGGGTCGCGGCGAGGACGGCGACCACGACGGTGACGACGGCCAGGGCGGTGCCGGCCGTCATGGCGCGCCCGCTCCAGCCCGGGGCGGCCTGCGCGGCGGCGGTGAACACGGCGCGCAGCCGGTGCCGGGCCGACGCCGGCGGGGCCTCCCCGGGGTCCTCGGTGAGGATGGGGCTGAGGGCCTGCCGGAGCGCGGTGCGGGTGATGCGCTCGTGGGAGTCCTTGCGCAGCAGCCCCTGCACGGTCCGGGTGAGCTGCCCCGACCGCACCGGTGTGCGCAGCGGGAGCCGGTCCACGGCGCGCAGCGTGGACTCCGGGCGGCCGCGGTCCCGGAACGGCGGACGCCCCTCCAGCATCGCGTAGAGCATGGCTCCGAGGGCCCACAGGTCCGCCGCCGGTCCGATCCGCTCGTCGCGGGCCTGCTCGGGGGACGCGTACGACGGTGCGGTCAGCCGCGGGCCGAGGGTCGCGCCGGCCAGCCCGAAGCCGGCGACCACGACCGGCCCCCGGTCGGGCACGAACACCTGGCCGGGGCTGAGTTCTCCGTGCGTGATGCCCTGGCCGTGCGCGGCCTCGAGGACGTCGAGCAGCTCCCACGCGATGCGCGCCGCCCGTGCCTGGTCGAAGGCGCCTTCCCGGAGGAGTTCGCCGAGGGGGGTGCCGTCGACCCACTCGGCGACCGTCCACAGCACGCCGTGCTCCGCCACCGCGTCGACGACCGTGGCGACCCGGCCCGGGCACAGCCGCCCCATGGTCTCGGACATGCTGACGACGCGGGCGGCGGCCCGGGGCCCGGCTTCGCCGTCGGGATCCGTCGGCAGGACGATCTGGGTGAGCAGACAGGGTCGCTGGGTGCCGACGTCCTTGGCGTACCAGCAGATTCTGTT
The DNA here is from genome assembly GCF_044335305.1 of Streptomyces sp. NPDC020490. Lineage (NCBI taxonomy): Bacteria > Bacillati > Actinomycetota > Actinomycetes > Kitasatosporales > Streptomycetaceae > Streptomyces > Streptomyces sp. NPDC020490. The sequence continues at coordinate 94,022 of NZ_JBIRUY010000028.1, forward strand.
CGTCTCGCGATGGACGATATCGACGAGTTGGTATCTTTCGGCAACCAACTCGTGTGTGAAGACATGCGCCTTGACCATGGTCATCCCTCGCCGAACCCCTGGCTCACCTTTCCCCCAGAGGTACGCGGGGCGCCACGGGCAGCGTTCAAAGAAGCCGCGATCAAGCGGTGTTTTCTGAAATTCAGTCACAATCCGACCGGCGTTTGTCTCGAAGCCGGCGGTTATTGACGAGAATTCAGCAGGGCGGTGCCGTGAATTCAGCGCAGGCCGAAACGCTCCGCCCAGGCCGCCACGTCACCGGTCGTGGCGTTCCCGCCGCACACCACCAGGGCGAGCCGCGCCCCGTCGCCGACCCGTTCGAGGACCCGCCGGGCCGCCGGCAGGAGGCAGCCGGCGGCGGGCTCGGCCCACACCTTGGCGTGCTCGGCGAAGTCGAGCGTGCCCCGCACCGCCTCCCGGTCCGGCACCACCAGCACCTCGTCGACCAGCGCCGAGACATGGTCGTACGTCAGCCGCGACACGGACGGCGCGCTGAGCGTGGACACGATGGAGGACAGGGCGACCGGTACCGGCCCGCCCGCCGCCAGCGCCCGCGACATGGCCTCGGCGCCCTCGGTCTCCACGCCCCAGATCCGCACACCGGGCCGGCGGGCACGCAGCGCCGCCGCCACGCCTGAGATCAGCGCGCCGCCCCCGACGCTGACGAGCACGTCGGTGAGGTCGCCGGCGTCCGCGGCCAGCTCCAGCCCGACGGTGCCCTGCCCGGCGATCAGGACCGGGTCGTCGAACGGGTGGATCAGGGTCAGGCCCTCGTCCCGCAGGCGGTGGGCCAGCTCGAAGGCCTCGTCCATGCCGTCGGTCAGGCGCACCGACGCCCCGGCCTCCCGGACGATCCCGACGCTGCGCGCGGGCGCGGAGCGCGGCATGACCACCGTCGCCTCGACGTGCAGGGCGGCCGCCATGACGGCGAGGGCGATCCCGTGGTTGCCGCCGCTGACCGCCACCACGCCCGCCGCGCGCTCGGCCTCGTTCAGCGCCAGCAGCTTCGCCGCCGCGCCGCGCGCCTTGAACGAGCCGGTGCGCTGGAGGACTTCGAGCTTGACGGTGACCGGGGCGCCGAACAGGGCGGTGAGGCCCGGGCTCGGCAGCGTGGGCGTGCGGACCACGTGCCCGGCGATCCGCTCGGCCGTGGCTTCGATCTCCGACAGTCCGATCATGACGGTCGACCTTCCGGCGCGGGGGAGGCGGGGGCGCGCCGCCATGACCCTGACGCCTCGGCGCGGCGAAGGTCAACTCGCCGCCGCGAGCGCCGCCTCACAGATCGCGGCGCACCAGGAACTCCAGCAGCGACCGCAGTTCCTCCAGCACGGGCGGCCGCAGGGAGGCGTCCGCGAAGGCGTCCGCCACGGCCGCCATGTGCCGTCGCGCCTCGGCCAGCGCCGCCGACCGGCCGCCCGCCGCGTCGATCAGCGCGGCCGCCTCCCGCCACCGCTCCGGTGGCGCGGCCGGAGCCTCCAGGACCGCGGCGAGCCGGCGGGCCGGGGCGTCCGCGCCCTCCAGCGCGGCCAGCACCGGGTACGTCTTCTTGCCTTCCCGCAGGTCGCCGTGCACGGGCTTGCCGGTGACGGCGGGATCGCCCCAGATCCCCAGCACGTCGTCGGTGATCTGGAAGGCGATCCCGAGATGCCGTCCGGCCCGGTCGAGGGCGGCGACGGTCACGGGGTCCGCGCCGCCCAGCAGGGCGCCGAGCGCGCCCGCGCAGCCCAGCAGCGCGCCCGTCTTGTGCTCGGCCATCGACCGGTACTCCTCGGGCCGCACCCGCCGTGGCCCGGTCCAGGGCCGGGCGGCGAACAGCAGGTCGTCGGCCTGGCCGCGCACCAGGTCGCCCAGCGCCGCCGACAGCGTCCGCACGGCCCGCGGCCCCGCCGGAGCGGCGGCCAGCACCTCCACGGCCAGTGCGAACAGCGCGTCGCCCGCCAGCACCGCGGGACCCGTGCCGTACGCCTTCCACACCGTCGGCCGGTGCCGCCGGGCCTCGTCGCCGTCCATGATGTCGTCGTGCAGCAGGGAGAAGGTGTGCACCAGCTCCACCGCGACGGCCGCCGGCACGCCGGCCCGCCCGGCGGCTCCCGCCGCCTCGGCGCCGAGCACGGCCAGTGCCTGCCGCAGCCCCTTGCCGCCGGACCCGACGGCGGGCGCCCCGCCCACCTCGCACCAGCCGAAGGAGTACGCGGCCATCTCGCCCACCCACGGGTGCATCCGGCCGACGGCCTCCGCGAGAGCGGGCCGCGTCAGCTCACGGCAGCGGTCGAGGAGCGCGTACGCGTCCGCCGGCGCCCCGAGCGCCGTGGGGACCGCCGTCATCGCACGACCTCCGCCCGGACGCCGAGTTCCTCCTCGGCCCGGGCCACCATCTCCCGCGCGTGCCGCAGCCCGAGCCGGTCCAACTCGCCCGCCAATTCGGTCAGTTCGGCGGCGGTCGCGGAACGGTCGCGGCCCAGCCGGGCCAGCGACTTGACCAGCCCCAGCCGCGCCAGCGCCCGCCCGCGCGGCTCGCTCATCGCGGTGAACTCCGCCAGCGCCCGCGCGTACAGCTCCCGTGCCCCGGCGTACCGTCCGGCGCGGTACAGGACGTTGCCGCGCATCTTGTGGTTGTAGGCCAGCGCGCTGGAGAGGTTCATCGCACGGCACTCCTTCTCCGCCTGCGACAGCAGGGCGAGCGCCCGCTCGGTGTCACCGTCCCGGACGGACACGACGTCGGCGAGCCCGCGCAGCGCCCAGGCGTGGCCGCGCCGGTCGTCGGCGCGCCCGGCTATCCCGGCGGCCTCCTCGAACAGGGCGTAGGCGGTGTCGTACGACCCGGTCTGGCGGTGGATCTGCGCGATGCCCTCCAGCGCCCACACCGTGTGCCGGGCCTCGCCGCGCCGCCGCGCCTCGGCCAGCAACTGCTCGTGCAGCCTGCGGACGGCCTCGTAGTCGCCCTGGATGCGCCCGGTCTCGGCGAGCCCGGCGAGCGAGTAGCCGCGTACGACGACATCGCCGCCCCGTTCGCCGAGTTCGGCGGCGAGTTCCAGCAGCCGCCGGGCGAGCGGGAACGCGCCGCGCTGCCGGGCCAGCGTGCCGCCGCTCCACAGCGCCCAGGCCATCGCCGCCGTGTCCCCGGCCGCGCGGGCGGCGCGGTAGCTGGCCTTCCACGCCCGGTCGGCGTCGGCGACCTGCCCCAGCCGGCGGTGCGCCTCGGCGACCGCGAGCCCGGAGCGCGCCGCCTCGCCGTGCTGCCCGGCCCGCTGGGCCGCTCTGAGCTGCTCGGTGCCGACGGCGAGCACGTCGGTCAGCGAGGAGTTGACGGACAGGGTGGTGAGCGCGCCCTGGTACTCCGGGGCGAATGCCTTGCCGTACATCGATGCCTTCCCGTTCGTATACGCACGGTGTATACAACATGTGTATACATGGTGCGTATAGTGCGTCGGAGATCCGCCCCGGGCCGGTCGGGCCGGGGCGTGACCTGTTGCCGGTCAAGACGCCGGGGGAGGGGAGGGGGTTGCTCGTGAGACGCGGATCACCGGGCGCGGTTCACGAGCACCGGGCGCGGATCAGTGCTGCTGGGCCCGCTGCGGCGTCGCCTCGCTCGGCCGTACGACGACGTAGCCCTCGCCCTCCAGCATCAGCTGCACGGCCTCGCCGGAGCCGCCGCGCAGCATCGAGCCGATGGACTGCGAGCGGTGCAGCGAGGTCCGCAGGCCGTTCGTCCAGCCGACGACGGCGTCCGTGTCGACGTACACCGGGTACTGCGGCGAGACCGGGATGACCAGGGGGTTGCCCTCGCACACCAGGCCCAGCCTGCCCTGTCCGGTGAAGACGCTGTTGAACAGGCCGCCGCCGGCGATGCCCGCGCCCTTCACGGTGGCGATCCGGTACGACAGGGAGGCGTCGAAGCACAGGACGTTGCGGCCGTTGACGGTGAACTCGTCGCCCGGGTCGACGTCGACGACGAAACAGTTCTGCGCCTCGTGCGCGAACCAGGCCTCGCCCTGTCCGCGCACCGCCATCAGCGGCAGGCCCTCGCCGGTGACGGCGCGCTTGAGCATGCCGCCCACGCCCTGGCCCTTGCGCTCGAACTGCAGGTTGCCGCGGTAGGCGATCATCGCGCCCTGGCGGGCGAGCATCTCGCCGTTCACCGCGTACTTGACGCACTTGGCGTTCTCGACCGTCATGCCGGGCGCGGCGGCCGGCCGGACCATGTGCTCGCTGGAAAAGAGGTCACCCTTCATGCGGGCATCCTGTCCCGGAAGATCCCGCTCCGCCAGGACGGCGGAAGTACCGCGCGCGGGGAGAGAGCGGCCGTGCCCGGGACCGCCGCTCCGGGTGCGAGATGAGTCACATTCATGCGGTGCAACTTTCTTCCGGCTCGTCACATCTCCGTATGCAGCGCACAGTTGGTCACTCGTTGATCGCTGAGCGGCGCGGATTTGCAAAGTATTGCCATGTACCGCACCGAAAGAGACGATTCGGCCTTTACATGGCCATGACTCATCCGCAAGGGTTTCGCCTCGGGGCCCGACCAGCCCCCATGTCGCGCAATCGCGCCATGTCCCAAGGCGGTTGGTGATTCCGGCCGCCTTGCCAGGAAGGAACACTCATCAGTGCGTAGACCGCACATACGCAGCGTGGCGGTCGCCGTCGTCGTGACGACGGCCGCCACGGGTCTGGCCGGCACCGCCTTCGCGCAGCCGGCCACGGGGACGAGCCACTCGGCGGCCGCCGCCCGCACCTCGGCCGCCTCCGTGGTGACGGCCGCCCGCACCGCCGCCTTCGCCCACGCCTCGCAGACCGGGGTCTCCCAGGGCGACGAGCTGCGGGCCGTGGACGTCATGATCGACCCGGAGGGCGCCCGGCACGTCCGGTTCACCCGCGCCCACCAGGGCATGCCGGTTCTCGGTGGCGACCTCGTCGTCCACCTCTCCGAGCGGCTCGCCTACACCGGCGTCACCCGGGCCGCCGACCACAACGTCCGCCTCGCCGCCGACGACGCCGCGGTGTCGCCCGCGCAGGCCGAGCAGAAGGCCGCTCAGGTCGCCAAGGGCGACGCGGGCAGCGCCGAACTCGTGGTCGACGCCCGCGACGGCGCGGCCGCCCTGGCCTACCGGGTGACGGTCAGCGACAGCGACACCGCGCAGGGCGGCGGTTCCCGGACGGTCGTCATCGACGCCGTCACCGGCAAGGTCCGCAGCAACACGCCCGACAGCGACGAGTTCCTCTCGCCGAAGCTCCTCGACACCCTGCGCGAGCGCGGCGAGAAGCTCGACCCCGCCACCGGCATCGGCTCCCGGGCCGCGACGCTGACCGCGTCCCCCATGACCGGCGCCACCAGCTACCCCGTGAAGGCGAGGGGCGTCGGCAACTCCCTCTTCGTCGGCAGCGTGCCGCTGATCACCACGCAGACGGGCAGCACGAGCTACCTGCTCAAGGACCCCGCCCGCTGGGGTACCGAGACCCGGGACGCCATGGGCCAGGAGCTGGAGGACTTCAGCCGGGGCAAGAAGTTCACCAGCACCAACAACACCTGGGGCAACGGCACCGTCTCCAACCGGACCAGTGCCGCCGTCGACGCCCAGTACGGCATCACCAAGACCCTGGACTTCTACCGGAAGACCTTCGGGCGCAAGGGCATCGAGAACAACAGCAAGGGCGCCCGCGCCATGGTCCACTTCGGGAACAAGGTGGGCAACGCGTTCTGGGACCCGACCTGCGACTGCATGCTGTACGGCGACGGTGACGGCAGCGTGTTCAAGAAGCCGCTCGTCGTCCTCGACGTCTCCGGTCACGAGCTCACCCACGGCGTCGTGGACGCGACCGCCGGGCTGGAGCCCACCTACGTCGACCAGGACGGCAACCAGTACGGTGAGCCGGGCGCGCTGAACGAGTCCCTCGCGGACATCTTCGGCTCGAACGTCGAGTTCTCCGCCAACAACATGAAGGACAAGCCCGACTACCTCGTCGGCGAGAAGCTCGGGCTGGACCAGAAGTTCCTGCGCCGCCTCGACCAGCCGTCGCGGGACGAGCTCGAGGGCGCGATCGACTACTGGGACCCGTCCACGTACTACACCGAGGTGCACGCCGGCTCCGGCGTCTCCTCGCACGCGTACTACCTGCTCGCCGAGGGCAGCGGCAGCAAGACGATCAACGGCGTCGCCTACTACTCGCCGATCTTCGACGGCTCGACGGTCACGGGCATCGGCCGCACCAAGGCCACGGCGATCTTCTACCGGGCGCTCACCCGCTACATGGTCTCCACCACCGACTTCCACGACGCGCGCACCGCGACGCTGAAGGCGGCCACGGACCTCTACGGGCTCAACAGCACGGAGTACAAGGCCGTGAACCGGGCCTGGGCCGCGGTCAACGTCACCAAGGCCAACACCCCGGCCGCACGGAACTGACGATCCGGCACCGGTCAGCCGGCCCCCCGGCCTCCGGGGCGGCCGGCTCACCGGTTTCCGCCGGGCCGGCCGCTCTCGGAGCCCTCAGCCCGAGGCCGTCGGCTCGGCGGTGACCAGCCCCCGCCGGTAGGCGATCGCCACCGCCTCCGTGCGGCTGGCGGCGCCCAGCTTGGCCAGGATGTTGGAGACGTGGACGCTCGCCGTCTTGCCGGTGATGAACAGCTCCTCGCCGATCTGCCGGTTGCTGCGGCCCCGGGCGAGCAGCCGCAGCACGTCCTGCTCACGGGCGGTCAGCGGTGACGGACGCTCCGGCGCCCCGGCAGACAGCCGGCCACGGCGCATCAGGCCGTCCAGCCGCTCGGCGAGCGGCGTGGCCCCGAGCCGCCCGGCCGTCTCGCGCGCCGCGACCGCCTCGGCGGCCGCCTCCTCCCGGCGGTCGGCCGCGAGCAGCGCCTCCGCGTACCGGAACCGGCAGCGGGCCAGCTCGTAGACGTCCCCGAAGCCGAACGCGGCCACGGCCGCGGCCCAGGCCGCCGCGTCCGGCCCGGACACCGCCCGCGTCCACTCCGCCTCCGCGCGCGCCAGCCACGCCACGCCCTCCGGGCCCTGCGGCGCACCGTCTTTGCCGCGCACGGCCGACGTCCGCGCGGACTCCACCAGGTCCCCCGCCACGTCCGCCCAGCGGCGCGCGCCGGCCGGGTCGCCCGTCAGACGCAGCTCCGCGGCCCGGTCGGCGACCGCCGACAGCGCGAGCGCGGCCAGCCGGACGGTGACGTCGGGAAGCGTGCCCGCCTCGTCCGTCAGCGCGGCCACCGTCTCCCGCACGCACGCCACCGCACCCTCCGGATCGCCCCGCAGCGCGGCGGCGTCGGTCAGCGCGATGCCCGCGGTGAGCGTCGCCATCCAGTCGAAGCGCCCTTCCCGCAGCGCCCGGGCCCGCTCGACGGCGTGCCGGTCGCCGCGCGCCAGGCCCACGTACAGCGCGGGAGCGGCCGCGTACCCGGCCGCCGCGGGCAGCACCTCGGCGTCGGCCTCCGCAGCGCGCACGCACTCGTCCCACCGCCCCAGCGTGTACAGCACCAGCAGCCGCAGATACCGCATCTCCGTCGGATACGGCGACGACAGCAGCCCCGCCCGGCGTGCCCGTTCCAGCCCCTCGCCGGTCCAGGACAGGCACTCCTCCAGCTCGCCCGACTCGAAGCAGCCGACGGCGAGGTTGAACAGGGCCCGCATCTCCACCGGCGCGTTGCCCGAGCCGCGCGCCAGCTCACGGGCCGCCCGCAGCTTCGCGCGGCCCTCCGGCGTGCGGCGGCCGCCGCCGCCCTCCATGACGGCCAGCGAGATCAGCAGGTCCGCCCGCGCGTCCGTCATGCCCAGCCGCTCGGCGACGCCGAGGGCCCGGCGGGCCACCTCCAGCGCGGTGTCGTACTCCCCGACGTGTCGCGCCGTCACCACGTGGGTGGCCGCCGCCCACACCCAGGTCCGCGACGGGGGGTCGGCCGGGATCAGGGCGAGCGCCTCGCTGCTGTAGGCGAAGGCCGCGCCCAGGCTGTCGACGCTGAGCAGGTTCCCGGCGAGCGTGTAGCGCACCCGCGCGGCCAGCTCGGAGTCCGCGTCCTGGCCGATGCCCGCCAGCGCCGCCCGGGTCAGGGACACCGCGCGGTGCAGCTCCCCGGCGTGCGCGGCCGCCGCCGAGGCCCGCAGCGTGAGCGTCACCCGGTCACCGCCCTCGCCCGCGGGCCGCGCCGCCGGGTCCACCGCCGACCACAGGTCGAGCGCCGCCTCCAGGTGCCGCAGCTCCTCGGCCGGCGCGCCGAGGAGCTGGGCGTGATCGGCCGCCTCCAGCGAGGCCGTGAGCGCCCGGGCCAGGTCGTGGCCTGCGCGGTAGTGGTGGGCGCGCTCGGCCGCGGTCTCGGCCGGATGGCCGCGCCCGGCCAGCAGTTTCGCGAACGCGCCGTGCAGCCGCGCCCGTTCGCCCGGCAGCAGGTCCGCGTACACCGCCTCCCGGGCCAGGGCGTGCCGGAAGGCGTACGTGCCGCCCTCCCCGGCCACCAGCAGCTGCCGTCCGACGGCCTCCCGCAGCGCCGACTCCAGCTCCTCCTCGGGCAGGCCCACCGCGTCCCGCAGCAGGTGGTGCTCCACCCGGCGCCCGGCCACCGCCGCGGTCCGCAGCACCTGCTGGGCGGTCTCCGTCAGCTGCTCGAAGCGGATCAGCAGGACGTCGGCCAGGCCGCTGGGCACCCCGTCCGCCTCCCCGCAGGCCTCCGGGTCGGTCGCCGCGAGCAGCTCCTGCGCGTAGAAGGCGTTGCCCTCGGCGCGCTCGACGATCCCGCGCACCGTGGCCTCCGGCAGCGGGCGGTCCTCCAGGGCGCGCACCAGCCGGGTCACCTCCCCGTCGGCCATCGGCCGCAGCTCCAGCCGCTCGACCGACGGCAGCCGCACCAGCTCCGCCAGCAGGGGCCGCAGCGGGTGGCGCCGGTGCAGGTCGTCGGCGCGGTAGGAGGCGAACACCGCCAGCCGGTGGGCGGGCGGGCCGCCCGGCACGGGGTTTTCCGCGCCCGGGCGGAGCCGGGAGCGGGGCAGCTGGAGGCCACCCCGGCTGAGCAGGAAGCGCAGCAGGTCGCGGGAGGACTGGTCGGCCCAGTGCAGGTCCTCGATGACCAGCAGCAGGGGCGCGATGTCCGACAGGCCGGCCAGCAGGCCCGCCATGCCCTCGAACAGCCGCAGCCGCCCGCCCTCACCGCCGGAGCGCGCGGCGGCGCCCCCGCCGTCGTGCCCGGCGCCGGGCCGCGGCCCGAGCAGCCGGTCGACCACCGGGTGCGCGGCCAGTACGTCGGCGAACCGCGCGTCGGCCGCCAGCACGCCCAGGACCTCGGTGAACGGCAGGTACGGCAGGCCCACGTCGCCGAGGTCCACGCAGTGACCGGTCAGCACCGTGGTCCCCGCCCGCGCCGCCCGGTCCGCCACCTCGTCCAGCAGCCGGGTCTTGCCCACGCCGGCGTCCCCGGCGAGCAGCACGCCGCGCGGCTCGCCGCCGCGGGCGCGCTCCAGTACCCGGGAGAGGCGGGCGACTTCGTCCTCCCGGCCGATCAGCGGCGTGGTGATCAAGGTCTGCGGCACGCATCCATCCTGGCACGCGGGACCGACGGCGCGGTCCGCCGCCCACGGGGCCGAGGGGGGCTCAGCGCAGCGTCTCGGCCCAGTTCGCCGGCACCCGCCCGGCCGGGCCCGGCGCCGGCTGGTCCGCGGGGCGGCTGACGGGGGGAGCGAGGTCGGGTCCCGACTCCAGCAGCCGCGAGCCGGCGAAGTCCCAGAACCAGCTCTCGCCCGGCTCGAAACTGCGGATCACCGGATGGCCGGTCTCGTGGTAGTGCGCGGTGGCGTGCCGGGCGGGGGAGTCGTCGCAGCAGCCGATGTGCCCGCACTGCGCGCAGCGCCGCAGGTGGAACCACCAGCCGCCGGCCGCCTCGCACTCCACGCACCCGGTGCCGCTCGGCGGGACGGCGGGGTCGATTCCGTCGACGTCGGTCATGGGCTCTCCTCCGGTGGTGGGGCGTCGTCCGCCGCGGTGAGCGGCAGCAGGACCTGGAAGCGGGTGTCGCCGGGTTCGGACTCGACCTGGAGGGTGCCGTGGTGCTTGTTCACCACGATCCGCCAGGAGATGTCCAGCCCGAGCCCGGTGCCCTGGCCCACCGGCTTGGTGGTGAAGAAGGGGTCGAAGATGCGGCCGCGGATCTCCTGCGGCACGCCGGGCCCGGTGTCGCGGAACTCCACCAGCAGCCGGTCGTGTTCGCGCGCGGTCCGCACGGTCAGCGTGCCCTCGCCGCCGGTGCCGCCGATGGCGGAGACCGCGTTGTCGATGAGGTTGGTCCACACCTGGTTCAGCTCCGCCGGGTAGGCGGGGATCTTCGGCAGCGTGCGGTCGTAGTCCTTGACGACCTCGATCCGCGGGCCGATCTTCCCGGACAGCATCAGCAGGGTGCTGTCGAGGAGTTCGTGCACGTCGGCGTGGCGGAAGGGGGCCCGGTCGAGCTGGGAGTACTGCTTGGCGGCGTCGACCAGGGTGGAGACGCGGGTGGTGGAGTCCTCGATCTCGTCCATCAGCAGCTCGGTCTCGACCGTGTAGTTGAGCCACCCGATCGCGCCCGGCAGGACGTCCGGGCCCACCTCCGCCGCGACCTGCTCCAGCCAGTCGGGGTCCAGCCCGGCCTGCACGAACACGGGCGCGAGCCGCCAGCCGTCCGGGACGCCGTGGTCGTCGAGCCAGTCCGCGACCGCGTCCTCCCGGTCCGACGCCTCCAGCGGGCTGAGCGCGGGCGCCTTGGCCACGCGTTCGGCGGTGCGCTCCTGGATCTCGATCAGGTTGGCCAGCGCCTCGCGGGTGTACGGGCCCGCGGAGATCACACGCAGCTTGTGCCGCATCTTCGCCACCCGCTCGCGCAGCGCCGCCGTGGCCCGCACGGCCGCCGCCGCGGGGTTGTTGAGCTCGTGCGTGAGCCCGGCGGACAACGAGCCCAGCGCCAGCAGCCGTTCACGCTGTCCGATGGCCCGCTGCGTGCTCTTGGACCCGAAGAACAGGCCCTCCAGCAGGTGCGCCGCCATCGGGAACCACTCCCGCATGATGCTCGCGAACGTGTCCGCGGGCAGCACGAAGAACCGCGTCGGCTCGGTCACGCGCATGGAGTTGTTGTAGACCTGCGGGACGCGGTCGCCGAGGTAGGCCTGCATGGCCCCGGCGTACACCCCCCGCTGCGAGGTGCGGCTCACCTCCACGTCGTCGCCGCCGACCCGCCGGTACAGCACGACCGTGCCCTCGATCATGACGTAGAAGCAGGTGGCCGGCTCGCCCTCGGTGTAGACCGGGCCCGGCTCGAACCGCTCCACCCGGCCCTCGGCGCAGAGCCGGCCGAGCTGCTCCGGCGTGAGCTCCTCGAACAGGAACAGCGAGCCGATCTCCCGCGCGCTGCACGGCATCACCTGCCCGCTCACGACTGCTCCAGGTAACGGTGGACGAGCATCACGGCCATGGCTCCCTCTCCGACGGCGGACGCCACGCGCTTGGCGGACTCCGCGCGCGCGTCGCCCGCGACGAACACGCCGGGCACGTTGGTCTCCAGGTGGTACGGCGGCCGGTCCAGCTCCCAGCCGGCCGGCGGCCGCCCGTCCGGGGTGAGGTCGGGCCCGGCGAGGATGAAGCCGCGCTCGTCCCGCTCCACCGTCCCGTCCAGCCAGTCGGTCCGCGGCGCCGCGCCGATGAACACGAACATCCACTGCGCGTCGACGAGTTCGGTCCGCCCGGTGTCGACGTCCCGCAGGGTGAGCTGCTCCAGGCGGCCGGATCCGTGCGCGGCCTCGACGACCGTACGGGTGCGCACCGAGATGTTGGGCACCTCGGCGATCTGCTGGATCAGGTAGTGCGACATCGACGCCGACAGGTCCGGGCCGCGCACCAGCAGCGTCACCGACTTGGCGACCCGCGACAGGTACATCGCCGCCTGCCCGGCCGAGTTGGCGCCGCCGACGATGTACACGTCGTGCTCCTGGCAGGCGGCCGCCTCGGTCAGCGCCGAGCCGTAGAACACCCCGCAGCCGGTCAGGTCGGTGCAGCCCGGCGCGTCCAGCTGCCGGTAGGACACGCCGGTGGCGAGGATCACGCTGTGCGCGTTCACCGCCGAGCCGTCCGAGAACCGCACCGTACGCGCGGAGCCGTTGACCTCCAGCCCCGTCACCTCCCGCGCGGTGAGGATCTCCGCGCCGAACTTCGCCGCCTGCCGCCGGGCCCGCTCGGTCAGCTGCGCCCCGGACACGCCGTCGGGGAAGCCGAGGTAGTTCTCGATCCGGGAGCTCTGCCCGGCCTGCCCGCCGGTCGCCGACCGCTCCACCAGCACCGTCCGCAGGCCCTCGGAGGCGCCGTACACCGCGGCGCCGAGCCCGGCGGGGCCGCCGCCGACGACGACGAGGTCGTAGAACTCCGCGGCCGGCGTCGTCGCCAGCCCCACCCGCTCGGCCAGCTCGGGCGCCTCCGGCTCCACCAGCGGCGTCCCGTCCGGGGTGATCACCAGCGGCAGCCGCTGCCCGTCCTGCCCGGCCGCCTTCAGCAGCCGCCGGCCCTCCGGCTCGTCCGCCGAGTACCAGCGGTAGGGGACCTGGTTGCGGGCCAGGAACTCCCGTATGCCGGAGGAGCGCGCCGACCAGCGGTGCCCGACCACCTTCGTGCTGGGCACCGGCCTGAAGTCGCTGCACCGCCAGGCCTGCAGCAGGTCGTCCACGACCGGGTACAGCTTCTCCTCGGGCGGGTCCCACGGCTTGAGGAGGTAGTGGTCCAGGTCGACGACGTTGATCGCGTCGATCGCCGCGTTGGTGTCCGCGTACGCGGTCAGCAGCACGCGCCGCGCCCCCGGGTACACGTCGAGGGCCTGCTCCAGGAACTCGATGCCGTTCATCTGCGGCATGCGGTAGTCGGCCAGGATCACCGCCACCAGGTCGCCGCGCAGCTTCAGCTCGCGCAGCGCCTCGAGCGCGGACTCGCCGGACTCCGCGCGCACGATCCGGTACGACTCGCCGTAGCGCCGCCGGAGGTCCCGGGCGACGGCACGGGAGACTCCCGGATCGTCGTCCACGGTCATGATGACGGTCCGCGCCGCGTCGGACGCCTGTGCCATAGGTCTCCCACCCCGAGGCCGGATTCACGGCACGGCGCGCTCCGTCGGGGACACGGTCGCCGTGCCGGCTGCAGCCCATCGTATGGTCGATCGGCCCGCTGTGCCGCGATGAGCGGCGGACCATCCCTTCGCGGCGCCTTCCCGGCCCTTCCCCGTGCTTTCCCCGCCCTTCCCCGGCGTTCTCGGGTCCGGTGTTCTCGGGCTCGGCGTTCTCAGGGCCGGCGTGAGCCGAGCACGCAGAACTCGTTGCCCTCGGGATCCGCGAGCACCACCCACGGCTGGTCGCCCTGGCCGACGTCCGCGTGCCGGGCGCCGAGTGCCAGCAGCCGGGCGACCTCCGCCTCCTGGTCGTCGGGGCGGAAGTCGAGGTGGAGGCGGTTCTTGACGGTCTTGCCCTCCGGGACCGGCACGAACAGCAGTCCCGGCAGGCGGTCCTCGTCCGGCCGGATCTCGTACTCGTCGGCCGAGTCGTTCACCACGACCCACCCGAGCGCCTCGGCCCACCACCGCCCGAGCGCGACGGGATCGGCCGCGTCCACGTTCACCTGCTCCCACTGCAAGGTCATGCGGGCAGGGTAGTGAAGACTGACCCCTACGAAAGTGAGAACGACACAGGAGGCAGCCGCATGACGGGCCCGATCACCGCAGGGGTCGACGGAACCGAGGAGAGCGTCGCCGCGCTGGGCTGGGCGGCCAGGGAGGCGATCCGGCGCGGGCGGGCGCTGCGGGTGGTGCACGCCTGGCGGTTCCAGCCGTACGAGGGGCTCGACGCGGCCGACGCGGAGACCCAGGCCGGGTGGGTGCGGAACGCGGTCGACGAGGCCGTGCGGACGGTCACCGCACGGCATCCGGAACTCGAGGTGAGCACCGACGTCGTCGAGGGCCCGGCGGTCGAGACCCTCGTCGCCGCCGCGGCGGACGCCGAGATGCTGGTGCTGGGCTCGCGCGGGCACGGGCCGGTCGTCGGCTTCCTGCTGGGCTCCGTGGGCCAGCAGGTGATCGCCGCGGCGAAGCGGCCGGTGGTGCTGGTGCGCGCCGGTGACCAGCCGACGGGCGAGGCGGCGGGCCGCGAAGTCGTCGTCGGCCAGCAGGGCGACCCGGAGGACAGCGCCGAGACGCTGCGCTTCGCGTTCGAGACGGCGGCCGCCCGCGGCGCCACCGTCCGCGCCGTGCGGGCCTGGACGCTGCCTCCGGTGTTCGCCTACAGCCCCGGCTCGCTGGAGCTCCTCGACGAGGCCGGGGGCCTGGAGCCGTACGAGAAGAAGGCGCTCGCCGCGGCGCTCGCGCCGTGGCGGGAACGCTTCCCCGGCGTCCCCGTGGTCGAGCACGTCGAGATGGGCAGCGCCGGCCAGGTGCTGCTGTCGGTGGCCGCGCGGGCCCAGCTGATGGTCGTCGGCCGGCGCGCGCACCGCACGGCCGTCGGCGCCCGGATCGGCTCGGTGGCGCACGGGGTGCTGCACCACGCCGGCTGCCCGGTGGCCGTGGTCCCGCACGGGTGAGTCACTCGGCCGGGGTGGGCTGCAGCGTCTCGCGGGCCTTGGGCAGGATGTTCTTGATGTAGTCCTCGACGGCCGTGTCCAGCCCGATGTCGTGCTGGGCACGCTCGGACAGGTACCAGCGGTGCTCCAGCAGCTCGTGGTAGATCTCGGCCGGGTCCATCGCCCCGCGCAGTTCGAGGGGCACGGCCCGGACCGTGGGCCGGAACACGTCCCGCACCCAGCGGTGCGCCAGCACCTCCGGGCGGGCGGCGAGGGGGTCACCCGGGGCGTAGTCGTCCTGGGTGGCCATCCAGCTCTCCAGGTCGGTCAGCAGCCGCCGCGCCTGGTTCTCCTCGGCGTCCAGGCCGGTCAGGCGCAGCAACTGGCGCTGGTGGTGGCCGGCGTCGACGACCTTGGGCACGAAGGTGACCGTGTCGCCGTTGGAGGCGCTCTCGATCTGCATCTCGGCCACGTCGAAACCGAGGTCGTTCAGGCGGCGTATCCGGCGTTCTATGTAGTGGTACTTGCCCGCCGGGTACACCGAGGTGCGGGTCAGCTCCTGCCACAGGCCGCGGTAGCGGGCGCAGATCTCCATGCCGAACTCGATCGGGTCCACGGACGGGTGCAGCGCCCCGGACGCCTCCAGGTCGAGCAGTTCGCCGCTGATGTTCACGCGGGCGAGGTCCAGGTCGTAGTCCCGCTGGCCGGGGCTCAGCCGCGGGTGCAGTTCGCCGGTCTCCGCGTCGACGAGGTAGGCGGCGTAGGCGCCCGCGTCGCGCCGGAAGAGGGTGTTCGACAGCGAGCAGTCGCCCCACGCGAACCCGGCGAGATGCAGGCGCACCAGCAGGACGGCCAGCGCGTCCATGAGGCGGTGCATGGTGGCCGGGCGCATCGTCGTCTCGAACATCGACCGGTACGACTGAGATCCGCGCAGGTGCCGGGTGATCAGCACCGGCTCCAGCGGGGCGTCGTCGCCGCCCTGGCGGCCGGTGACCACGGCGAGCGCGTCCACCGCCGGGATGCCGAGCTTGTCGAGGTCGCGCAGCAGCTCGTACTCGCGCAGCGCCGGCCGTTCGGCGAGCTCCTTGACGGCGATCACCTCGTCGCCGGCGCGGGCGTAGCGCACGACGTGACGGGAGATGCCGCGCGGCAGCGGGACCAGGTACTCCTCCGGCCATTCCTCCAGCGGCAGGTGCCAGGGGAGTTCCAGCAGGAGCGCGGGGTGCTCCGGGTTGGTCGCGCTGATCTGCAGTGCCATGGGCGGGGTGACCTCGTCCTGCTTCGCGGTTGATCGTCACCTCACCCTAAACGGCGCGCTCCTTGGCCTGAAGTGCCGTTTCACGCACCGGACCGCGGTGCGCGGGCCCGTGACCGGGCAGCAGCAGGTCGCCCGGCAGCTCCGCGAGGACGTCCAGCGAGGCGACCGCGCGGGCGCGGTCGTGGTGGAACATGCCGGGCAGCAGCTGCGGGCCCCGGATCCGCGAGGTGGGGTGGGCGGTCACCAGCGCGTCGCCGGCGATCACCACGCCCGCGTCGGGGAGGTGGAGGGCGACGTGCCCGTCGGTGTGACCGGGGGTGTGCACGGGCACCGGCCGGCCGGGCAGGTCCCAGGCGGCCGCGGCCGGGAACGGCTCGGGCGCGGACACGGGGACGTGGGCGGTGCCACCGGAGCGCAGGGCGCGCAGCGCCCAGGGCAGGACGCCCGGCCGCCAGCTGTTCGCGACGACCTGTCCGACGGTCACCTGGTGCAGGAACTCCCGGCGGGCGTGCGGCACTTCGGCCGGGTGGAGGAGGACGGGCGTGCCGTGCGCGGCGCGCAGGTACTCGGCGGAGCCCAGGTGGTCGTTGTGCGCGTGGGTGATCAGCACCGCCCGCACCGCCTCCGGTGAACTGCCCACCGCCGCCAGGGAGTCGAGGAGCAGCTGCCGGTCCCCGGGATAGCCGGTGTCGACGAGGGTCACCTCGTCGCCCTCGGTGAGGATCACCCAGTTGGTGTCGCTGCCGTGCACCAGGTGGATGCCGTCGGCCACTTGCCGTACGTCTGCCCGCATGGGATCAGGAAAGCAGATCACGGCGCGCCCGCGTCCGGCGGATCGCCGCGGGCCGCCGGGTCCGCGTCGGCCGCCGGGTCGGCACGGGCCGCCGGAGACACACCCCCTGTGCCCGGAACGGCCGCCTCTCCGCCTCAGCGCACGCCGTGCGGGCGGAACTGCACGCTGATGCGCGGTCCCGCGGCGCGCGCGGACTTCGGTACGCAGTGTTCCCAGGTCCGCTGGCAGGAGCCGCCCATCACGATCAGGTCGCCGTGGCCCAGCGGACGCCGTACCGTCCCGCCGCCGCCCACCGGGCGCAGCAGCAGGTCCCGGGGGGCGCCCACGGAGAGGATGGCGACCATCGTGTCCTCGCGCGCGCCCCGTCCGATCCGGTCGCCGTGCCAGGCCACGCTGTCCCGGCCGTCGCGGTAGTGGCACAGCCCGGCGGTGGTGAACGGCTCGCCCAGTTCCGCGGCGTAGTGCGCGGACAGCGCGTCGCGGGCCTCGGCGAGCACCGGGTGGGGGAGCGCGTCGTGCGGGCCGTAGAACGCGAGCAGCCGGGGGACGTCGACGACGTGGTCGTACATGGTGCGGCGCTCCGCCCGCCACGGCACCTCGGCGGCCAGCTGTTCGAACAGGGTGTCCGCGCCCTCGAGCCAGCCGGGCAGCAGGTCGAGCCAGGCGCCGGGACCGAGCCGCGTCCGGCTGATCCCGTCGAGGGGGCCGAGCCGCAGCCGGTCGGCCTGGTCGAAGAGCGAGCCCTGGAGGTGCCTGGTCATGCGTCCAGCGTACCTCTGAATCGAAAACCTGTTCCCATGAATTCCGGTTGTCGCACTGTCGCACCGCATCTTTCGATGCATCCGTGTATCGGATACATTCCCGTATCGAACGACGGAGGCGGCCATGGCGAGGGAGGCGACCGCGGTGGAGAAGGCGGCGGTACCGGAGGCGCCGCGGCGGGTCACCCGGCGCCGGGTCCGGACCCGGGCCAACCTGCTCGACGCCGCCTTCCGGGTGTTCGCCGCCAAGGGCTTCGGGCGCGTCTCCATCGAGGAGGTCTGCGACGCCGCCGGCTACAGCCGCGGCGCCTTCTACTCCAACTTCGCCAGCCTGGACGAGCTGTTCTTCGCCCTGTACCGGCAGCGCGCCGACCTGATCGCCGAGCAGGTGTCCGGGGCGCTGGCCCTCGACGGCCCCGACTTCGACGTGCCCGCCGCCGTCGACCGGGTCACCGAGGTGCTGCTCCTCGACCGGGACTGGCTCCTGGTCAAGACGGACTTCCTGG
The DNA here is from genome assembly GCF_044335305.1 of Streptomyces sp. NPDC020490. NCBI lineage: Bacteria > Bacillati > Actinomycetota > Actinomycetes > Kitasatosporales > Streptomycetaceae > Streptomyces > Streptomyces sp. NPDC020490. The sequence continues at coordinate 111,920 of NZ_JBIRUY010000028.1, forward strand.
TGCACGCCGCCCGCGATCCGGCCGTCGCCGAGACCCTGCTCGCCCACCGTGCGCGGCTGCGGGAGGCGATCGCCGACCGGCTCGCCCGCACGCGCGGCCTCGCCCGGCCGCCCGGCGTGCTCGGCGACGCCGACGGCGCGGCCCGTGCCGTGGTCGCCGCCTACGACGGAGTCACCGTCCAGCTCCTGCTGGACAAGGACGCCGACGGCGCCCGCCGCTGGCTCAAGCAACTGCTCACCGCCCTGCTGACGGACGGCGGCGGCACCCCCGAATGACACTCCCGGGTGACACCCCCGAGTGACACCTCGTGACATCTTCGAGAAAGGCAACGGTCGCCATGGATGCGGACGTCATCGTCGTCGGAGCGGGCCTGGCGGGGCTGGTCGCCGCGCACGAACTCACCAGCCGGGGCCGCCGGGTCGCCCTGGTCGACCAGGAGAACGCCGCCAACCTCGGGGGACAGGCGTTCTGGTCCTTCGGCGGGCTGTTCCTCGTCGACTCCCCCGAGCAGCGCCGCCTGGGCATCAAGGACTCCTTCGACCTCGCCTGGAGCGACTGGCAGGGCAGCGCGCGGTTCGACCGGGTCGACGACGAGGACTCCTGGGCGGTGCGCTGGGCGCGTGCCTACGTGGAGTTCGCGGCGGGGGAGAAGCGGTCCTGGCTGGACGGCCACGGCATCAAGCTGCTGCCCACGGTCGGCTGGGCCGAGCGCGGAGACCTGCGCGCCGACGGGCACGGCAACTCCGTGCCCCGCTTCCACATCGCGTGGGGCACCGGCACCGGCGTCGTGGAGCCGTTCGCCGCGTACGCCGAGCGGGCCGCGCGCGAGGGGCTGCTGACCTTCCACCACCGCCACCGGGTCGACGAACTGGTCATCGAGGAGGGCGCCGCCCGCGGGGTGCGCGGCACGGTCCTCGCCGAGGACCGCTCGCCCCGCGGCGTGGCCTCCAACCGGGACGCGGCCGGCGAGTTCGAACTCACCGCCCAGGCCGTCGTCGTCACCACCGGCGGCATCGGCGCCAACCACGACATCGTCCGCCGCTACTGGCCCGCGCGCCTGGGCACCCCGCCCACCGAGATGGTCACCGGCGTGCCCGCGTACGTCGACGGCCGCATGCTCGACATCAGCGCCGCGGCGGGCGTACGCCTGGTCAACCGCGACCGCATGTGGCACTACACCGAGGGCCTGCAGAACTGGGACCCGATCTGGCCGGGCCACGGCATCCGCGTCCTGCCGGGGCCGTCCTCGATGTGGTTCGACGCCCTCGGCCGCCGCCTGCCCGACCCCTGCCTGCCCGGCTACGACACCCTGAGCACCCTCGAATACCTGCGCACCACCGAGGACATCGCCGGCTACGACCACTCCTGGTTCGTCCTCACCCAGAAGATCGTGGAGAAGGAGTTCGCGCTGTCGGGCTCCGAGCAGAACCCCGACATCACCGCCAAGGACAAGGGCGCGGTCCTGCGCGACCGCCTGCTCGGCAAGGGCGCGCCGGGTCCGGTGGACGCGTTCCTGCGCAAGGGCGCCGACTTCGTCACCGCCCCGACCCTGGAGCAACTCGTGGCGAAGATGAACGAGCTGACCGACAAGCCCCTCCTCGACGCCGCCGTGCTGCGCCGCCAGATCGAGGCCCGCGACCTGCAGATGGCCAACCCCTACAGCAAGGACGCCCAGGTGCAGGGCATCCGCAACGCCCGCCGCTACATCGGCGACCGCCTCGGCCGCGTCGCCACCCCGCACCGCATCCTCGACCCGGCCGCCGGGCCGCTCATCGGCGTCAAGCTCCACGTCCTGACCCGCAAGACCCTCGGCGGCATCCAGACCGACCTCGACTCCCGCGCCCTGGGCCCCGACGGACAGCCCGTCGAGGGCCTGTACGCGGCCGGCGAGGTGGCCGGCTTCGGCGGCGGCGGCGTGCACGGCTACAACGCCCTGGAGGGCACCTTCCTCGGCGGCTGCCTCTTCTCCGGCCGCGCGGCCGGCCGGGCCGCGGCGAAGGAGACGGCCTGACCGCAGGCCGGTTCGCGCAGTCCGCGAACCCGGGACAAGCCCCGATGAACCCGAATGAAGCGGGGAGAAGGAGGAATCACGGCGGGGCGTACCTCTAATCTGGGGCCGACTGATCATCGCCACCCCCCAGGAGCGCATGTGAGGATGTCCCGCAGACGGGCCAGACAGGCCGTCACCGCCGCCGTGCCCGTCGTGGTCGCGGCCCTGCTCGCCGCCGCCCAGCCCCCGGCGGCGGGCACCGTCGGCGCGCCCGGCGTCGGCGACCCGTACTTCCCGCTCGCCGGAAACGGCGGCTACCACGTCGGCCACTACGGCCTGACTCTCCATTACGACCCGGCCACCGGCCACCTCGACGGCACCGCCGTCATCACCGCCCGCGCCACCCAGGACCTGTCCCGCTTCGACCTCGACCTCAAGGGCCTGACGGTCACCGGCGTCGCCGTCGACCGCAGCACGGCGGACTTCCGCCGCAGCGGCCAGGAACTCGTCGTCAAGCCGTACCGTCCGCTGCGCAAGGGACGGCAGTTCCGGGTCACCGTCACCTACCAGGGCACCCCCGGGCCGGTCACCGACCCCGACGGCTCGCCCGACGGCTGGATCCCCACCGACGACGGCGCGTTCGTCGCCGGCGAGCCGCAGGGCGCCATGACCTGGTTCCCGGCGAACAACCACCCCAAGGACAAGTCGGCGTACGACATCACGATCACCGTCCCCGAGGACCGCACCGCCGTCGCCAACGGCGTCCTCGTCGGGCAGCGGACGGCAGACGGGCACACCACCTTCCACTGGCGCCAGAGCGAACCCATGGCCGCCTACCTCGCCACCGCCACCGTCGGGAAGTTCGAGGTCGAGCAGTACACCACCCGCGACGGCATCCGCGTCTACAACGCCGTCGACCCGCGCGAGGCCTCCGCCGCGGCGCCCGTGCTGAAGAAACTGCCGTCCGTCCTGGAGTGGGAGAGCAAGCTGTTCGGGCCCTACCCGTTCCGGGCCGCCGGGTCGATCGTCGACCACGCCCCGGACGTCGGGTACGCGCTGGAGACCCAGTCGCGGCCCCTGTACGACCGCGCGCCCGACCTGAGCACCCTGGTCCACGAGAACGCCCACCAGTGGTTCGGCGACTCCGTCTCCCTGACCTCGTGGCAGGACATCTGGCTCAACGAGGGCTTCGCCACCTACGCCGAGTGGCTCTACAGCGAACAGCACGGTGGCAAGACCGCCCAGCAGACCTTCGACGCCCTCTACGCCCGCCCGGCGAGCGACCCGCTGTGGGCGTTCCCGCCCGGCGACCCGGGCAGCGGCGCGAACATCTTCGGCACCCCCGTCTATGCCCGCGGCGCGATGGCCCTGCACGAACTGCGCGTCGCCGTCGGGGACCCGGCGTTCTTCCGCATCCTGCGTGCCTGGGCGACCGTGCACCGCTACGGGCACGGCACCACAGCGCAGTTCATTCGCCTGGCCCGGAACGTGTCGGGCCAGGACGTCGACAGCCTGCTGAAGACCTGGCTGTACGCCCCGGGGAAGCCGGACCTGCTGCCGTAACCGGCGGAACGCCCGACGCCGCGCGCACGGCCCGGGTCCGTACGACGGCACACGCCGCGTGCACGGCACACGTCCGTGCACGCGAACGCCCGTGCGCGGCACGGCCGCGCCGGCCACGCGTCGCGAGGGCGACGACGTCGTGGCCGGCGGGACCGGCACCGGCACGGGCGTCAGCGGCTCTCCGGCCTACCGGCGCCGGAGCAGGGCCGGCAGGCCGCTCTCACGCGCCGCGCCTGCGGGCGACGGCGCGCCGACGCCGCAGTGCGCGTCGTTCCGTCTCGTTCGTGCCGCCCCACACACCGAGGATGTCTCCGTTCTCCAACGCCCACTCCAGGCACTGCTCCTGGACCGGGCACCGGGTGCACACCGCCTTCGCCTGCTGCGTCTGCAACAGCGCCGGACCCGAGGAGCCGATCGGGAAGAACAGCTCCGGGTCCTGGTCGCGGCATGCGGCATGGTCTCGCCAGTCGTTCATCAAAGTCACCTGCGATCGAAGTCGTACGCGCCCTCGCGGATGGCTTACTCGCTTTCGGGTCACCTGTCGACGCGTAGGCGAAACAACCGACTTCCGGCGTGAGCGACTTCACTGCTCCCGAATGCCCCAGGGGGAGCCGTACGCGGTCAGCAGATCCAGGAACGGGCGGGCCGGGAACGCCTCGGGGCCGAGGACACCGGAGCCGGACCAGGCGCCGGTGGCGATGAGTTCGAGCGCGACGACCGGGTTGACGGCGGTCTGCCACACCACGGCCTGGCTGCCGTACTCCGTCATGGACCACTGGTTGTCGACGACGTGGTACAGGTAGACCTCGCGCGGGGCCCCGTCCTTCGTGCCGCGCACCCAGGTGCCCGCACACGTCTTGCCGTGCATCCGCTCGCCCAGCGTCGCCGGGTCGGGCAGGCACGCGGCGACCACGTCCCGGGGCGAGACGGCCACCGGGCCGTCGGCGCCCGGCACGGTCACCGGGTCGGTGCGGTCCAGGCCCAGCAGGTGCAGCGTCCGCAGCGTCTCGATGAACTCCCGCCCCAGACCGTACTTGAAGGTGACGCGGCGCGCGTCGACCCAGCGCGGGACCAGGAGCACCTCCTCGTGCTCCACGTTCACGCACTCGACGGGGCCGATCCCCTCGGGGAAGTCGAACACCTCCGGCTCGCTGAACGGCTCGGTGGTGAACCAGCCGCGGCCGGACTCGTAGACCACCGGCGGGTTCAGGCACTCCTCGATGGTCGTCCAGATGCTGAACGACGGCGCGAAGTCGTAGCCGTCGACGGTGAGGTTCGCGCCGTCACGGATGCCGATCTCCTCGATGTCGTCGAAGAGTTCGTCGGCGGCGTAGCGCGCGAAGACGTCCGACAGGCCCGGCTCCACGCCCATGCCGACGACGGCCAGCGCGCCCGCCTTCTCCCACTCCTCGGCCAGCGCGAACTGGTCGTCGCCGAGCTTGAGGCCGCACTCCTCGTAGGGACGTTCGGGATGCGGGCGCGACAGCGACATCGCCATGTCGAGATAGCCGGCGCCGGCGGCGAAGGCCGCGCGGAAGAGAGGCATCACGAAGCGCGGGTCGGTGGCGTTGAGGAGCACGTCGCAGGCGTGCCGCCGCAGCAGTTCGGTCACCGCCGCCTCGTCGCCGGCGTCGACGCGCTCGGCGCGGAACCGGTCGTCGCCGACGGCCGCGACCGCCGCCTCGGCCCGGGCCAGGTCGTAGTCGGCGACCACCATCGCCTCGAAGAACGGGCGGCGGACCGCGATCCGGGTGACGGCGGTGCCGACACCGCCGGCTCCCACGAGCAGGACACGCATGAGGACAACTCCCTCGGCAGAAGGTCTACGGACGGTGGGGCCCCGGCGCCGATACAACGCCGCCCGCTCCCGTAAGGTCAATGCCGTTGGCATAAGCGTGGGACACGGAAGGAGGGCCCCGGATGCCCAAGCCCGTGGTGCCGGAGAACAAGCGGCGCCGGCGCCGGCCCACCAGGAGCGGGACCGTGCTGTCCGAGCGGCTGATCGTCGAGACGGCGCTGCGCATGCTGCGCGAGCACGGCAGCGCCGGCCTGACCGCCCGCCGCCTCGGCCTGGCCCTGGACGCCGACCCGAGCACGCTCTACCGCTACTTCCGCGGCATGGACGACCTGACCCTCGCCATCGGCGACGCGCTCATCGGGCAGGCGCTCGACGGCTGGCGGCCGACGGGGGAGTGGCGGGCTGACCTGCGCGCGATCGGGCTGCGCATCCACGCCGCGTACGTCGCCCACCCGCAGGCGGCCCAGCTGACGGCGAACCGGGTGACCGGCCGGGCCAACGAGCTGGCCGCCGACGAGGCCGTCCTGGACGTCCTGCGGACCGCCGGGTTCCCGCTGCCGGACACGGTACGGATCTACCACGCCTTCATCGACCAGACCCTCGGCTTCGCCGCGTTGGACGCCGCCTCGCTGGCGCTGCCCAGCGCCGCGCTGCGCGCCGACGAGGACATGTGGCGCTCCACCTACGCCCGCCTGCCCCGCACCACCCACCCCCGCATCGCGGAGGCTGCCCCCCTCCTGGCGACCCGCATGGTCACCAGCGCCTACCCGGCGGCCCTGGACATGCTCCTGGACAGCGCGGCGGCCCGCCTGGCGGCACTGGAGGCCGGGTAGGCCGGGTGGGCCGGGTGGGCCGGGTAGGCCGGGTGGGCCGGGTGGGCCGGGTCGCCGGGTGGACAGGGTGGGCCGGCGGGTGCGCTGCGGGCTCAGGCCACGTCGTCCGGATCGTCCCGGTGCCGCGGTCCCGGGCGGAGCGCGGCCGCCGCCGCCTCGGTCACCGCGTCCGCCACCGCGGCCAGCGCCGGCGAGTCGAGCTTCCACTGCTGCCAGTACAGCGGCACGTCCAGGGGACGCCGCGGAGCGAGCGGGACCAGCCGGCCGGTGCGCAGCAGCTCCCCGGCGTGCAGCTCGGGCACCATGCCCCAGCCGAGCCCGGCGGCGACCGCGCCGAGGAAGCCCTCCGAGGTGGGCACGGCGTGCCGTACGGTGCTCGCGCCCCGCGCGCCGCGCCGCAGCCGCCGGACGAACGCGTCCTGGAGGTCGTCGGCGCGGTCGAAGGTGACCACCGGAGCGTCCGGGAGGGTCTGCCGCAGGGGCCCGTCCAGATGGCGTGCCGCGAAGTCCGGGGTGGCCGCCGCCGTGTAGCGCATCGTGCCCAGGGCCCGCATCGAGCAGCCCGGCACCGGGTCCGGCGACGAGGTCACCGCCGCCATCACCAGGCCCTCCCGCAGCAGCTCCGCGGTGCGCGTCTCGTCCTCCCGGTGCAGTTCGAAGCGCAGCGGCGGTTCGGCCGGCACCCGGGTCAGCGCCGGCAGGAACCACGTGGCCAGCGAGTCGGCGTTCACCGCGATCGCCACCCGGGTCGGCTCCCCGGCGCCGCTCATGCCCAGTTCGGACCGCGTGTCCTGTTCGAGGCGGGCGAGCTGGCGGGCGAAGCGGACGACGATCTCGCCGGACTCGGTCGGCCGCACCGGCTTGGTGCGCAGCAGCAGGACCCGGCCGGTGCGCTGCTCCAGCGCCTTGACGCGCTGGCTGACCGCCGACGGCGTCACGTGCAGGGCGGTCGCCGCCGCGTCGAACGTGCCCTCGTCCACCACCGCGAGCAGGGTCCGCACCAGGTCCAGCGGAAGGTCCGTCATCACGAACGCTAATGCTACGTAAGAATCCTTAGCTGTACTCGCGGAGGCCGGGTGCCTAGCGTGGAGGCCGTGTCGCCCGCTCTCACCGCCGCGGCCGCCGGCTTCGGCACCGGCCTGTCGCTCATCGTCGCCATCGGCGCCCAGAACGCCTTCGTGCTGCGCCAGGGCGTCCGCCGCGACGCGGTCCTCGCCGTCGTCGGCATCTGCGCCCTGTCCGACGCCGTCCTCATCGCGCTCGGCGTCGGCGGGGTCGGCGCCGTCGTGGTGGCCTGGCCGGGAGCGCTGACGGCGGTGGGCTGGATCGGCGGCGCCTTCCTGCTGGGCTACGGCGTGCTCGCCGCCCGCCGCGTGTTCCGGCCGGGCGGCGCCCTGAGCGCGGAGGGCGAGGCGGCCGGGTCCCGCGGGCGGGCGGTGCTCACCTGCCTGGCCATGACCTGGCTCAACCCGCACGTCTACCTGGACACGGTGTTCCTGCTCGGCTCGATCGCCGCCGACCGCGGCCCGCTGCGCTGGACGTTCGGGCTCGGCGCCGCGCTGGCGAGCCTGTGCTGGTTCGCCGCGCTGGGTTTCGGCGCCCGGCTGCTCGGCCGCTTCCTCGCCCGGCCCGCCGCCTGGCGGGTGCTGGACGGCCTGGTCGCCACGACGATGATCGTCCTCGGCGCCACCCTCGTCGCCGGAGCCTGATCCCGGCCCTCCTCGACCAAAGGCCGCGGCCCGGGCTCCGGCCTCTCCGGCCGCGGGGCGCGGGCTGGGCTCCGGTCTCCCCGACCGTCGGGGGTGGATCCGCCCCGGCCTCTCCGGCGCCGCGGGTCCGGGCCGGGCTCCGGTCTCCCCGGCCGCGGGTCCCGGGCCGAGTCCGGGCCTCTCCGGCCGCGGGGTCTGGGGCCTTCCCGACCGTCGGGCGCGGGCTGGGCTCCGGTCTCGCTGACCGTCGGGGGCGGACTCACCGCGGCCTCTCCGGCACCGCGGGTCCGGGTTGGGCTCCGGTCTCCCCGGCCGCGGGTCCCGGGCCGAGTCCGGGCCTCTCCGGCCGCGGGCCCCGGGCGATCCCGGCGCTGCGGGGCGCGGGCTGGCTCCGGTCTCCCCGACCGTCGGGGGTGGATCCGCCCCGGCCTCTCCGGCGCCGCGGCTCCGGGCCGGGCTCCGGCCTCTCCGGCGCCGCGGGGCGCGGGAGAGGCTCCGGCCTTCCCGACCGTCGGGGGCGGGCCGGGCCCCGGCCTTTTCGACGGCGGGTCCCGGGCCGGAGTCCCGGCGTTCTCGACCGCCCGTCCCGGATCCCTGGACAGTGCTGCGATAGTGAACCCCGGACGAAGAAAGATGTAACCGGCAACCAGGAAGCCCGTGGACACCAGCGAGAGCAGCACCGAACCGAAGACGCCGACCCCCGCCGCCGTCGCCGGTCCGCCCCGGCGCGGCTGGCGTCGCTGGGCCATGGACACCCGCCCGCTGCGCATCGCGGCCTACCGGCGGCTGTGGTCGTCGACGATCGTCACCGCCGTCGGCAGCCAGCTCACCGCGGTCGCCGTGCCGAAGCAGATCTACGACATCACGCACTCCTCGGCCTGGGTCGGCGCCGCGAGCCTCGCCGGGCTGCTGCCCCTGATCGTCTTCGCGCTGTGGGGCGGGGCGGTCGCCGACAGCATGGACCGCCGCAGGCTCCTGCTGATCACCAACACCGGCATCGCCGTCACCTCGCTGCTGTTCTGGCTGCAGGCCGCCGCGGGGCTCGACTCGGTCGCCGTGCTGATGGTCCTGCTCGCGCTGCAGCAGGCGTTCTGGGGCCTGAACGCCCCGGCCCGCAACGCCTCCATAGCCCGCCTGGTCCCCGAGAACGAGCTGCCCGCGGCCAACGCCCTCGGCTCGACGGTCATGCAGACCGGCCAGGTCGTCGGCCCGCTCCTGGCCGGCGTGCTGATCCCGGTCATCGGCCTGCCCGAGCTGTACCTGATCGACGCCCTCGCGCTGTGCGTCACCGTGTGGGCGGTCTACCGGCTGCCCTCCCTGCCGCCTCTCGCCGCGGCGGCGGCCCGGCGAGCCGGGGTGCGGGAGATCGCGGCGGGGTTCCGCTACATCTCCCTGCACAAGGTGCTGCTGCTGTCGTTCCTCGCCGACATCGTCGCGATGGTCCTCGGCATGCCGCGCGCCCTGTTCCCGCAGCTCGCCGCCCAGACCTACGGCTCCTACGGCGAAGGGCTCGCGCTCGGCCTGCTGTTCGCGGCCATCCCCATCGGCGCCGTGCTCGGCGGACTGTTCTCCGGCACGTTCTCCCGGGCCCGCCGGCACGGCTGGATGGTGATCGGCGCGGTCGTCGCCTGGGGCCTGGCGATCGCCGGTTTCGGGTTGAGCCGCAACCTGTGGATCGCGGCCGTCTTCCTGGCGGCGGCCGGGGTGGCCGACATGGTGTCGATGGTCTTCCGCGGCGCGATCCTGCTGTCCGCCGCGACCGACGAGATGCGCGGCCGCATGCAGGGCGTCTTCACGGTCGTCGTCGCGGGCGGCCCCCGCCTGGCGGACGTGCTGCACGGCACCGCCGGGTCGGTCTTCGGCACCCGCACGGCGGTCGCGGGCGGCGGCCTGCTGGTCGTCGTCGTGATGCTGGGCCTGGCCGCCGCGGTGCCGACGCTGCGCCGCTACCGCGTCTGAGGTCCTACAGCGGGCTGCGGCGGTGGGTCGCGTACTCCATGAGCTTGACCCGGGTCGTCTCCAGCCGGTGCGCGAGGATCTCGGCGACGCCGCGCACCAGGATCAGCCCGAGTCGCGGATCCTCCTCGCACAGCCGCAGCACCGCGGCCGCGTCGAACTCGTAGGCGCGCACCGGGCTGAAGGCCTGGGCGCCGAAGTCCCATCGGTACGGCGGGAACAGCCAGGACCAGCCGAGCAGATCGCCCGTGCCGAGGCTCGCCACGGTCACCCGCTGCAGCGCGTTGATCCGCTGGTCCAGGGTGACCGCGCCCGAGCGGATGACCCAGAAGCGGTCGGCCCGGCCCCCGGCCTCGAAGATCCGGGCGTCCTCGGGGAAGGACACCTCGTGCGCGAGGTCCATCAGGCGCTGGCGCTGGGGCGGGGGGAGGACGGTCAGCAGCTTGATCGCTTTGGTCATGAGGCGGGGCTCCTCGCCGGCGTGGGTTTCCGGTGTTTCCCTATGCCCATTTCAGCCGCTGCGCGGACGCGGAGCACCTCGGAGGACGGCAGTTGTCGCCGGAAATCGCCGGCCTCGTCCCGGCGCAGGAAAAAGCCCTGGCTGGACGGGGGAAACCAGCCAGGGCCGCAAACGGTGGCGGCGGAGGACGGTACGGGTCCACTCCGTCACCACGTATGGGCGAACCGTAAACCATCCGTCGGCACAATGCGTACCCGAAAGCCGGTCACGTGACCTGTTTCACTCTCCGACGCTCCAGCGGGCCGGTGCGGCGGGTCAGTGCGGCTCGGTGTGCCTGCCCGGGGTGAGGATCTCGTCCAGCACCCGGAGCACGGTCTCGTAGGCCAGGGTGCGGACGGCGGCGTCGCGCGCCGCCTGCGGGTCGCTCGTCGTCAGATCGTCGCTCCGGGTCCGCCACGTCCGGTGCTCCTCCCGCGCGCAGGCCCGCGCCCGCTGCAGCCGCCTGAGTAGTTCGTCCGAGTGCACGACATCGCCCATGAAGTCCGCGTACCCCCGCTGAGCCGCTCGATGGCCGGCCGTGGATGTCCGGGAGGGGGAGGTTTGGCATGGCTTGCGGAGGTCAGCCGGTTGTGGAGACCTGTCCTGACCGAAAAGAGTGCCAGCGTCCCCAACCCCAGGGAGTCAGGCGATGTGCGACGAGAGCAGGACCGACACCGTCCCCGGACTGTCGGGCGTCGGCCGCGGCGCGGAGCGGCGGGCCGGCCGACCGGACGAAGCGCGCCGAGCAGTGCGGCGAGCGGTCGCCGAACGGTGCCGCGCCCTGCACCGGCCGTGCGACGCCGACGCCCTGTCCGACGCCCTGCTGGTCGTCTCCGAGCTGACGACCAACGCCATCCTGCACGGTGGCGGCATCACGGATTTCCGGGTCGACGTGGTCGGTCCCGACGTGCGCGTGTCGGTCAGCGACCGCAGCGACGCGCTGCCCGCCGTCGCGGAGCCCCTCGACCCCCAGGGGCGCCGGCGGCTCGGCGGCCGCGGCTGGCCCATCGTCTGCCGGCTGGCACGCGACGTGCGTGTGTCCGGGCTGCCGTCGGGAGGCAAATGCATCACCGCCCTGGTTCCGCTTTTGTGAACTTCGCGGCGTTGCGGAGTTTGTCACCGCGAACGCAGGGCAGACGGAGGTTCGTGCTTCGGACCGGAGGCGCGCCAGCGGGAGCCCGTGCGGCTGTCCGGTGCCTTGCGCGTCCGGGCGGCGGCGTGTTCCCGCGGTTCCCTGAAACGACCGTTCAGGAGCGATTCCGCATGCTGACCGACACCAACCGTCCCGGCACGAACGTCCGTTCGAAAGCCTCCTCAGCACGGCGTCATGACGACGCACCCGACACCGCCGAACTGTTCGCCCGCCTCGCTGCCCTGGACGACGGGCCCGAGCGCGATGCCATCCGTGACCGGCTCGTCACGTCCTGGCTGCCCATGGCCCACCGCATCGCGAGCCGATTCCGCGACCGCGGTGAGTCGGTCGAGGACCTGCGCCAGGTCGCCGCGCTCGGTCTGGTGAAGGCCATCGACCGCTTCGACCCCGAGCGCGGCGCGTTCGAGAGCTACGCCGTGCCCACCATCACCGGCGAGGTCAAGCGCCACTTCCGCGACCGGATGTGGGCTCTGCGGGTGCCCCGCCGGGTGCAGGAACTGCGCAACAAGGTGCGCGTGGCCCGCCGCGAGCTGACCCAGACGCCGGGCAGCCCCGAGCCCTCCACCGCCGACATCGCCGCCCACACCGGCCTCACCGAGGACGAGGTGGCCGCCGGACTGGAGGCGCTGGAGAGCTTCAGCACCCTGTCGCTGGACGCCGAGCTGTCGGCCGACGAGGACGGCTACAGCCTCGCCGACACCCTCGGCGGTCCCGACGGCTCCTACGACGTCGTGATCGACCGCGAGTCCGCAAAGGAAGGCCTGCGCCGCCTGCCCGAGCGCGAGCGCACCATCCTCTACATGCGCTTCTTCGAGGACATGACACAAAGCCGCATCGCCGACCAGCTCGGCATCTCCCAGATGCACGTCTCCCGTCTCATCAGCCGCAGCTGCGCCCAGGTGCGCGAAGAGGTGCTGGGACAACGGCGGGCGCGCGGGCGGAGCGCCGGACAGCGGCCCGCGGCGTGAGCGGCACCCCGGCACCCCGCGACCCCGGCGGCCCGGCCACGGCCCCGAGGGCCGCCGCCTCCCCTCCCCGTTCCCCTGGTGAAAGAGGAAACCCGACGATGCTCGTCCCGCACCCCACCGTCCTGCGCAAGCTCGTCGACGAGTACGAGGCCCTGCTCGCCGAGGAGACCCGGACCGGCACCGGCCGCCCGGACCGGCGGGCCCAGGACGTCGCCTACACCCTCTGCGTGTCCACCGGCACCCGGGACGTGAGACACGCCCTGGAAGCCGCCCGGCGCCTGCTGGCGGCCGAGACCCGGCCCCGGCCCACCGCGGTACCGTTGGCCGAATGATCATCGCCCGTGTCCCCGGGGCTCGGGTGGACACCGGCCCCGTGTTCCTGAACGATCCGGACAGTGATGCCGCAGTCGCCACGCGGTCCCGGTACGCGGGCGCGGACGGACGGCTGACCGGAGACGAGGCAACCGCGTGACGAAGACGAGGCAACCGCGTGACGGAGACGGGACACGAGGCGGCGGACCGCGCCGCGGGGCACGAGGAACTGGAGCGGCTGCGCGCCGAGCTGCGCGACGTGCGCGCCAGGCTCCGCGTCCGGCCGATGATCTCCCAGGTCCAGGGAATCCTCCAGGAACGCTACGCCCTGCCCGACGGGGAGAGCGCGTTCGCGCTCATGCAGCGCGCCTCCCAGCGCTACAACATCAGGCTGCGCACGCTCGCGGACACCCTGCTGGCGGCACCCCGCCCCGACCCCGGCGCGGACTTCTGGTTCCCGCGGCGCTCCCGCTCGCCGGAACCGGCGCTGCGCTTCCCGGAGGCGCGCCGCACGGGAGCCGGGAACCGCGGCGCCGTCCTGAGCGCCGTGCTCAGCCAGGCGCTCGCCGTGGCCGGCACCGACATGGGCAACGTACAGGTGGTCGACCGGGCCATGGGCGGCCTGCGCATCGAGAAGCACACCGGCCTGAGCGCGGACTTCGTCGACTTCTTCGGGTACGTCGGGGAGGACGGCACGTCCTGCGCCGAGGCCGCCCGGGACGTCACCCAGATCACCGTCCGGGACGTGGAGACGTACCCGGTCTTCACCGAGCCGGCCCGCGAGGCCATCCTCGCGGCCGGCAGCAGGGCCTGCCACAGCACGCCGCTGACCACCGATTCGGGCCTCTGCCTGGGCATGGTCTCCGCCCACTTCGACCGTCCCGTCGAGGGCCTCACCGGGACACAGCTCAAGGCCCTGGACGTGATGGGCGCCGAGGCCGGCCGCTGGCTCGCCTGGCACGACCGCACCGTCGTCCTGGACGCCCTGGAACACCTGCACGTCCTCGGCCGGGTGCACCGCGGCAGGCGCATCCGGCGGTCCTGACCGGCATGACCGGCATGACCGCCCTCGGACGGGCGTGCCCGGGCGCAGCCGGGGCATCCGCATCCCGGGAGGTCCACATGAACCCGACTGCCATGGCCCGCACCGGCCGGTACGAAGCCGAACGAGCGGTTCGCGGCTCGCTGACGGAGAGCGCCGCCCGCGCCGGACTCACCGCGCGGGGCGTCATCTATTTCCTGGTCGGACTGATCGCGCTGCAGATCGCCTTCGGCGAGGACGAACACCGGCAGGCCGACCGCGGCGGCGCGCTCGCCGAACTCGCGCGGCAGCACTTCGGCGCCGTCCTGCTGTGGGCGCTGGGCGTCGGACTGGCCGGCATGGCGCTGTGGCGGCTGTCGGAGGCGCTGTTCGGCCCGGCCGGGCCGGACGGGCGCAAGGCCCGCAAGCGGCTGCTGGCCGCCGTCCGGTGCGTCTTCTACGCCTTCGTCGCCTGGTCCGTGCTGAACTTCGCGGCGAGCCCGCACGGCGACTCCGGCGGCAGATCGAGCGACCGGCAGTCCCGCGACGTCACCGCGAGGGGCCTCGACCTGCCGGCCGGACAGTGGATCGTCGGCGCCGTCGGAGCCGGGGTCGCCGTGGGGGGCGTGTGGATCGGCGCCCAGGCCCTGCGCCGCAAGTACCGCAAGCAGCTCAAGCTCGCGACGATGGCCCCCTGGGCCCGGCGGCTGACGGACGTGACGGGCGTCGCGGGCGGCGCGGCCCGCGGTCTGGTGTTCGCTGCGGCCGGCGCCTTCGCGGTGCGCGCGGCCGTCGACTACCGGCCCGACAGGGCCAAGGGGCTGGACGACACGCTGCGCTCCTTCGCCCACACCCCGCTCGGACCGTGGCTGCTCGCCTGCGTGGCCGGCGGCCTCGTCCTGTTCGGGGTGTTCTCCTTCGCCATGGCCCGCTGGCGCCGCGTCTGAGCGGCCGCGAGAAGGGAACCCGAATCCCATGAACGAATCCGAGCTGCCGCCCGAAGGCCGGCCCGTCGACGTCTACCTGGGCCTCCTGCGGACCCGGATGGACACCGAGGACTACCGGGCCGTGCTCAGCCTCGTCGAACCCGTCCTGCGGGCGATCGAGGAGGAACGCCTGCCCACGCTCGACTTCGCGCTCGACGCGGAGCGGACCCAGGGCGTGTCGCAGGAGGTCCGCGACGAGGCCGCCCTGGTCATCGCCACCGCCGTCACCGGCCGCCTCGACAACGAGGTCGTGGAGATCGACATGGCGGAGACCGGCCCGATCAGGGTGGTCACCGACGCGGACACCGCCGCCGATCCGGTCCGGCTCGGCGAGATCGCCGACTACATCCGGCAGCGGCACCACGAGAACGAGGAACTGCGCGGCATCGCGGAGGCGAGCGGACTGCCCACCGACTTCTGAGGCGGGCCCCGCCGGCCTCGGAGCTCCGCGGCCGTTCACCGCCGCCGGTTCCGGAGCCGGTCAGCGCCCCGGCGCGGCCACCGGCACCTTCAACGGCCGGGCCAGGCCCAGGACCGCCTCGTCGAGCCGCTGCAGGTGCCGGAGCACCCGGTCGGTGACGCGTCCGTAGCGCGGGGTGCCGGGCACGTCCGGCTCCAGCAGGGAGGCGATGGTCGGCCCCGTCGTGACCCGCCCCGCGGCCCGCTCGTCCGTCACGTGCGCGGAGATCGTCGCGATGTTGGCCAGGATGCGCTGCCCCGCCCGGCGCAGCCTGGGGTCCGCCGCGATCGAGGGGTGGGTGGGCAGCAGCTCGGCCGTCGCGGCCAGCGAGCGGGCGTGGTAGGCGCAGGTCTCCAGGAGCGCGACCACATAGCGGGCGGTGTCGCGCCGGCCCCGCATCGGCGTGCCGCGGTGGGTGAGCGGCTGGGTCGCCGCCCGCAGGTCGGCCAGCGCCCGGTCCAGCTCGCGGGCCTGGTCGAGCAGGTCGGCCGGCGGCCCGCCGCTGAGCTGGTCCACGGCCGACCCGGTGACCTCCGCGAGCCGCTCCAGGGCGGCCACCAGCAGGTCGTTGGTACGGCGGTCGGTGTGCACCGGCAGCACGAACGCCGCCGCGATGATCCCGCAGGCCGCGCCGAGCGCCGTCTCCTCCACCCGCAGCACCAGCACCGACAGGCTGTAGGTGTGCAGCAGCGTGTACAGCAGTCCGAGGGCCGCCGTGACGAAGAACGACATCAGCGTGTACGACAGCGGCGCCGTGTAGAACATCGCGAAGACGCACACCAGCACCAGCGCGAACGCCGTCCAGGTGTGGTGGCCCACCAGCCCCGCCAGCAGCAGACCGGCCACCACGCCGAGCACCGTGCCCACCAGCCGCCGGTAGCCCTTGACCAGGATCTCGCCCGTGGAGGCGGTGTTGATGAACACGATCCAGCAGGTCAGCACCGCCCAGTACCAGCGCTGGCTGGAGAGGAACTCCCCGCCGACGATGGCCAGCGACGACCCCACCGCGACCTGCACGGCGGCCCGGGTGGTCGGCCGGCGCAGCCCCTCCGGCTCCCGGCCGGACGGCTCCTCGGCCGCGTCGATCGCCGCGTTCTCCGCGTCCAGCTCCTCCCGGGAGCGGGTCGTGGAGGGGCTGTCGTCCGACTCGTCCTGCGGCCCGTCGAGCGCGACCCGCAGCCCCAGCACCGCGCGGGCCGCCTCGCCGATGCCGCGGAAGACGTCCTGGACGGCGGGCGGCGCCTTCGGCAGGTGCTCCCCGTCCCGGTAGCCCAGCAGCCGGTTGCGGACGTGCGCCACCCCGGCGCCGCCGGCCGCGGTGGGCCGCAGCACCAGCAGCCGCAGCGCCCCCAGGTCCCGGCGCAGCGCGGCGGTCGCCTCGTCCCGTACCGGCATCGGGCCGCCCGGCGGCGCGGGCGCGCCGGGCAGGTGCAGGGTGAGCGTGTTCGCCCGCTCGGCGCTGCGCGCGGTCAGCAGCAGCAGGCCGAGGCGCTCGGCGGCGATCTCGGCGTCCGCCACCCGGCGCTGCACCAGCCGCGCCACGGACTCGTCGGCGGTGCCCTCCTCGAGCCGGCCCTGGATCATCAGGGCCGTCTCGTGCAGGCGCGCGGTGCCCGCCCGGACGTCAGCCAGCGCCTTGTCGATCTCGTCGCTGCCGGCGTCCAGCAGCTCCAGCTGAGCCGACACCAACCGGGCCAGCCGGGCCCGGAAGGCGTCGCGCAGCCGGTCGAGGACGGCCGCCGGCGTCTCCGGCACGAGGACGAAACGCACCAGGGCGCTGCTGGTGACGGCGACGGCGACCACGCCGTACAGCTGGGGCAGCATGTGCGGGGTGGCGCCGACGAAGAGCGACAGGAAGTACATCTGGAAGCCGATCAGGCCCAGCGTGGTGCCCCGGTCGCCGTACCGGCGGCCGTAGACGGCGCAGAAGATGAGCACGACGAAGACGATGTCGCCGGCGACCACCCGGGCGTGCAGCAGCGACGCCAGCGTCAGGGAGGCCAGTGCCACCGGCAGCCCGAGGGCGAGCGTGACCGCCTGCCGCGCGCGCTGCTTCTCCCGGATGGCGAAGGTGAAGACCATCGCCGCGACGGCCCCCGCGACCAGATGCGGCACGTCGGCCCGCAGCAGGGCGAGCACGGCCACGGTCAGCGCGATGGCGCCCACCGTGCGCAGGCCCGCGGTCAGGCGCAGCAGTCCCGGGTCCCACGCAGCGACGAGATCCCGCAGCCGTGCCCGGACCGACCCTCCCGCTTCCCTCACGCCGCCGTACTCACTCCCGCCTCACGTCAAGATCCGGGCCCCAGCATGGCATGCCGGGACCGCGGCCCTCACGTCCCCCTGTGCCCGGCGGCCTCGACGTGCGCGCGCACCTGCTCCGGCGTCAGGTAGGAGTCGGTGTACTCGAAGTCCTTCAGCTTGGCGGGCTTGCGGGCCTGGAAGCCGGTGCGCACGAAGTCGTCGCCGGCGACGGCGTTGAGGGTCCAGTTCGTCGCCACCCGGACCTTGGCGACGTTGGTGCGCATCGCCCACCAGTGGTAGCCGCGGGCGGCGAACTGGGCGGGCAGTCCGTGCAGCTCGAGGCCGAGCGGCTTGGCGACTGCGTCGTGGCCGCCGAGGTCGACGACGAGACCGAGGTCCTGGTGGGCGTACGGCTGCATCGGCCGGCCCCGCAGCGCCGCGATGACGTTGTCGGCGACCCGCTTGCCCTGGCGGGTGGCGTGCTGCGCGGTGGGCGGGCAGATCGCCTCCGGGTGGCCCTTGACCTCGTCGGGCACCGCGGCGGCGTCGCCCAGGGCGAAGACGCCGTCGTGGCCGGGCAGGCACATCCGCGCGGTGACCGCGAGCCGCCCGCGCACCGTCTCCGCGCCGAGCGTGGCGATGAGCGGGCTCGCCACCACGCCGGCGGTCCAGATCAGGGTGCGGGTGGGCACCACCCGGCCGTCGGTGAAGGTGACCTCCTCCGTGCCCGCCTTGGCGATGGAGACGCCCAGCGAGACCTCGATGCCGCGCCGGCGCAGGATCTCCTGCGCGCTGCGGCCCAGCTTCTCGCCCAGCTCCGGCATCAGCTTCGGGGCGATGTCGATCAGATGCCACTTGATCAGCGCCGGGTCGATGCGGGGGTAGCGCTTGGCCGCGGCGTGGGTGAGGCGCTGCAGGCAGGCGGCGGTCTCGGTGCCGGCGTACCCGGCGCCGACTACCACGAACTGCAGCCGCGACGCGCGCTCGGCCGGGTCCCCGCTGGCGTCGGCCAGGTCGAGCTGGGAGATGACGTGGTCGCGGATGTAGGCCGCCTCCGCGAGGGTCTTCATGCCGAAGGCGTGCTCGGTGAGCCCGGGGATGTCGAAGGTGCGGGTGACGCTGCCGGGCGCCAGCACGATGTAGTCGTACGGCTCGTCGACCGTCCGGTCGGTGATGGTGCGGATGACGCAGACCTTGGCCTCGAGGTCCACGCCGATGGCGCCGCCCGGGATGATCCGGGTGCGGTACCTCTTGCTGCGGCGCAGCGACACGGCGATCGACTGGGGGGTCAGCACGCCGGAGGCGACCTGGGGCAGCAGCGGCAGATAGAGCTGGTAGGCGACCGGTGTCACCAGGGTGACGTCGGCCTCGCCGGGCGCGAGTTTCCGTTCCAGGCGGCGTACACACTCCACACCGGCGAAACCTGCGCCGACCACCAGGATCCTGGGTCGTGTCACGGTGTTCATCCCTTTCTGCGGCTCCAGGCGGTCTGTGTCCGACGCCCTTCGCCTGCCCTGGATCTGTGCGGGCACCCCATTCGATCCCACCGCGCATCGGGCCGTTCCGCCAGCCGGGCACGACGGGCAGACCGACGCGTCGGCCTCCACGATGCCCGCCGGCGCCGGGGAAAGCACCGCCCAGGAGCGGAAGAAAACGACATTCCGCCCGACGGTCAGGCCGTCTGCCGCGCTCCGAACCAGTCCAGGCAGGCCACCAGCGCGTCGTCTTCCGGCTCGGGGGAGCCGCGGTGGCCGCTGAGCTCCCTGATGACCGCGGCCGGGACATCGGCCGCCGGCAGCAGGCGGGTGGCCGTGACGGCCCGGCTCAGGGCGTGCTCGCCGTAGCGCTCGCCGCCCGGAGCGGCCACCGCGTGGACCCCGTCGCTGACGAAGACGAGCCGGTCGCCCGGCCGCAGCCGGAACTCCTGGGCCGCGTAGTCGGTCTCCTCGAACATGCCCAGCGGCAGCTGCGCCTCGAAGTCGACGGCGGAGACGGTCCGGTCGCGCAGCCGCAGCATCCGCGGCGAACCCGCGTCCACGACCTGCATCCGGCCGGTGGACAGTTCGAGGTCCAGCAGCAGCACGGACAGGTAGGCGTCGCCCCGGTACTGGGCGTAGATCGCCTGGTCGGCCAGGGCGGCCTGGTCGGCGATGGGGATGCCGGCGCGCCGCGCGTTGCGCAGCGCGTTGATGCCGAGGTTGGTCAGCAGGGACGCCCCGATCCCCTGGCCCATGCCGTTGGTGATGTACAGCAGCAGGCGGTCCGCGCCGGCGGACCAGTCGAAGTTGTCGCCGAAGATCGCGTAGGCGGGTTCCAGCTGGGCGCCGAGGGCGTACTCCGGCTGCGAGCAGGACCGGGCGGGCAGCAGCTGCCACTGCATCTCCGCGGCGAGCGTGAGCCGGTCGGTCCGGCGGGCCCGCTGGTACATGTCGGTGTCGCGCTCGGCCACCACCACCTCGTGGCCGAGGACCTGCGCCACCTCGGCCAGCTCCGGGACGTCGGCCCGGTCCCAGGCCGCGCGGTCCATGGTGACGGACAGCACACCGAGGCGGTCGCCGCGCACGCTGACCGGAAGGTGGAGGCGCACCCGGCCGTCGCCGCGCTCCTCGGCGAACGGCTCCTGCGAGCCGAAGGCGCGCCCGGCGGGACTGCTGTGCACGGGCAGCGGCTCCTGGCGGCCCGCCGCGGGGGTCACCGGCTGGAGCACGGTCAGCCCGTAGTCGGCCATGAGGAACTCCACGGCGTCCGCGCCGTACTGACTGCGCAGCACCTCGTGGACGGCGTCCGGCAGCTGATGCGGAGCCGCGCGGCGCAGGGCCCGCTCGGCGGCCACGAATCTGTTCACGTCGTCGGTCACACCATTCCGTGCGGGGGAGCGGCGCCGCGTCGGAGGGGCCGCGGCGGCCACCGCTGTCCGTTGTGGTCCGCCTCCGCGCCGCCGGGCCGGGCGAGGGGGCGGGCTGACAGGGATCGCGAAGCCTGCGAGAGTGGCGGGGTGACGTCCTCGTACCAGCGCCCACGGCCCCAGGAGGCGGCGGCGTGCGTGACCTCGAAGGCCGCGGAGCTGCTCGAGGTCCTGTGGGGTCGTGCCTCGACGGCGCCGGTCTCCGCCTCGCAGCTGCGTGTCCTGTTCATCCTCGAACACAATGAGGGCATCAACCTGCGCACGCTCGCCGACGCGCTGGGCTCCACGCCCCCGTCGACCAGCCGGCTGTGCGACCGGCTGCAGGCCGTGGGCTTCATGGAGCGCAGGGCTTCCGTCACGAGCCGGCGGGAGCTGCGGCTGTACCTCAGCCGCCGGGGGCGGGCGTACCTGGCCGACCTGCGGGCCCGGCGTGAAGGCGCCCTGCTCTCCGTGCTGGAGCAGATGCCGGCCGCCCAGCGTTCGGCGCTGCAGCAGGGTCTTGAGGCCTTCTGCGTGGCCGCGGCGGCCCAGATACACGGCGACGGCGAGCCGGCCGCCCGCACGGCCTGACCTCCCGCCGCGGCCGGACGTGCCCGGCCCGCCGCGGAGGCGCTGCCCGGCCCGCGGCGGCGGGCCCGGACGGTCGTTCCCGGCCGGCGCGTCCTCGATCCCTCTCCGGTTGCTCGCAGCTCCACGGCCCCCTCCGGATCCCGCTCAGAGGCCTTCCTCGCCGGGTGTCCCGTCGTGCCCGTCGACGCGGTCGAGCGCCTCCTCGACGCTCTCCGACACCGGCACCGTGATGCTCACTCCCGTCAGGTCCAGGATGCGCCGCACGGCGGGCGTCGGCGAGATGATGTGCACGCTTCCGGGCAGCTCACGGGCCTCCTGGTACACACGCAGGATGATGTTCATCCCCGAGGAGTCCATGAACGGCACGTCGGAGAGATCGAGCAGGAAATGGCGTCGGCCGTGGTGCAGCTGATTGGCCAGATGATGCTGGAACTCCGTCGCGGTGTCGATGTCCAAGTAACCCTTGACCGCGAGCAGGGCGACGTCCGTCCGGGGCAGGCTGACGTCGACGGACAAGGGATTCTGGGCGATGGACACGTGTACCTCCAACGAATATGACGGCCAGGGCTGGTTACCCCTATGGGCTGACGCGATGCACACCGGCTCGGGCGGCGTTGCGCGACCGGGTGCGCGTGACCGCGTCATGCCCCTCACCTGCGACGCGCCGTGCGCGCCGCGCCTCGGCGTTTACCCCCGAATCGGCACCCCATGCAGACCCCGCGCACACCCCGCGCACGAGCCGCCCGCCGGTCCGGCGGAAGGGAACCGGCATGCGGTAGCTCACCCTCGGTCCCCTTGCCCTCGCGGTGCCCGGCGCGAGAGAGTTGCCAGGAGGAAACAGTTTCTCCTTCCGGAAGGCGGTGGGCGCGCGGAAGCGTGCCTTGCTTTGGACACACCCCGGTATGCCCCCACCGACCCGAGCGGCCCCTGCCTCGCCCCCGACGCCGCCTGGGGCGCCGCACCGTGCCCCGTGCTGGTCGCCGGCCCCCGCGGCGACGTACTCGGCCTGAACCCCGCGGCCGCCGCGCTGCTCCCGGACGCGGTGCGCGGCGCGCCTCTCAGAGACGTGGTCCCGGCGTGGATCGCCGACGCCCACGAACGGATCGTGCTTCCCCCCACCGCCGCCGCCCGTGGCACGGCCCGGCCGCAGGCGGAGCACGGCAGCCTCGGCGACCGTACGTTCGCGGCCCACGGCAGCCGCACCGCGGACGGCAACGTGACCTGGTGGCTGCTGGAGGACACCGACCGCCGCCAGGCCGAGGCCGCGCTCGACAGCGAGCGCGAACGCACCGCCTTCCTGGCCGGCGCCTCCAGCGCGCTGCTCGCCTCACTGAACCTGGAACGCTGCATGGAGGTCACCGCCTCCCTGGCCGCCGAACACCTCGCGGAGGCGGCCGTCGTCGTCGCCCCGCCCCGAGGACGCAGGTTCCCCGTCACGCACTGCCGCTCCGGCGACCGCCCGGTCCACCGGCTGGTGGAGGCGCGGCCCGCCGAGGTCCCGGGCCTCGGCGAGGCGCTGCGCGGCTTCCCGCCGGTGCCGTCGCGCTGGATCGACCCCGCCGCCATCCCCGGCTGGGTCGTCCCCGACGGCTTTCCCGGGGACGTCGGCTCGGCGGTCGTCACCCCGCTGCCCGGCCACGGCGTCCCGGCCGGCGCGCTGGTGCTGCTGCGCTCCCGCGAGGACCGCGCCTTCTCCGAGAGCGAGGAGGTCTTCGCCCGGCTGTTCGCGGCCCGTGCCGGAGCGGCGATGTCGGCGGCCCGCATGTACGCGGAGCAGGCCGCCATCACCTCCACCCTGATGCGGGAGCTGCTGCCGCCGCCGCTGCGCGAGGTGCACGGCGTGGAGTTCGCGGGGTCCTACCGGCCGTCCCTGGAGAGCGAACACGTCGGCGGCGACTTCTACGACGTCCATCCGGGCGCGGACGCCGATCAGGAGACGCTGGTGGTCCTGGGCGACGTGTGCGGCAAGGGCCTGGAGGCGGCCGTCCTCACCGGCAAGATCCGCAACACGGTGCAGGCCCTGCTGCCGCTGGCCGGCGATCACCAGAGGCTGCTCGACCTGCTCAACGGCGCCCTGATCAACTCCCACCACACCCGGTTCGCCACCCTGCTGCTGGTCTCCGTCGCCCGCCGCGGCCGGAACGTGCACCTGCGCGTCACCAGCGCCGGGCACCCGCCCCCGCTGATCGTGCGGGACGACGGCAGCGTGGAGAAGGTGGACACCCGGGGGACGCTGGTGGGCGTCTTCCCGGACATCACCTCCGTCACCGCCCATGTGGAGCTGTCCCCCGGCGAGACGTGCCTGCTGTTCACGGACGGCGTCACGGAGGCGCGCGGCGGCCCGCTGGGCGACGAGATGTTCGGCACCGAGCGCATCGAGGAGGCCCTGGCCCACTGCGCGGGCATGCCCGCCGAGGCGGCCGTCTCGCACGTGCGGATGCTGGCCGAGCAGTGGGTGGGGCACGGGCGGTACGACGACATGGCCCTGGTGGCCGTGACCGCGCCGCACCACGCCCACCTCAGCGCGGTACACGGCCGTACTCGGGGCAGGTACACCGCATGACCCTTCACCTCCACGACGCCCCGCGGGGGCACCACCGGCTCGAGGACGTCCGAGAGCGCCTGTGGGAGGCCGTCCGCGCCGGAGACGAGTACCGGGCGTCCGCCGCCGTCCTCGACGCCGTCGACTCCGGGATGGACACCGAGACCGCGCTGCTGGACGTGATCGCGGTCGTCCAGGCCCGGGTGGGCGCCGAATGGGCGGCGAACCGGCTCACCGTGGCCCGGGAACACGCCGCCACCGCCATCCACGAGCGGGTCATCGCCGTCCTCGCTCACCACCCCGGCCACCGCGCCGCCGAACCCGCCGGACCCGGCGGCCCCCGCGTCACCGTCGCCTGCGTGGACGGGGAGTGGCACGCGCTGCCCGCCCGGCTGCTGGCGGAGGTGCTGCGCCTGCGCGGCTGGCGGGTCGACTTCCTCGGCGCGCACGTGCCGACCCCGCACCTCGTCGCCCACCTGCACCAGACGGGCCCCCGGGCCGTCGCGCTGTCGTCCACCTTCTTCAGCAACCTGCCCACGGCCCACGCCGCCGTCACGGCCTGCCAGGCGGCCGGGGTGCCGGTGATCGCGGGCGGCACGGCCTTCGGACCCGACGGGCGGTACGCCCGCGCCCTGGGCGCCGACGCCTGGGCGCCCGACGCCCGCGAGGGCGCCGCCGTCCTGGAACGCGGCCTGACCCGGACCGGCGACGGAGCCGTCGACCAGCCGGTGGACTGCCTGCCCCACCTGGCCGACCAGGAGTACACCATGGTGGTCGGCAACCGGCAGCAGCTGGTGAAGGAGACGCTCGCGCAGCTCGAGGACCGCTTCCCGCCGCTGCGCGACTACACCGACCGGCAGCGGCAGCGCACCGCCGAGGACATCGCCCACATCCTCGACCATCTGGCCGTCGCGCTCTACGTCGACGACCCGGACGCCTTCCGCCGGTTCCTGACCTGGACGGCCGACATCCTCGCGGCCCGCGACGTACCGGCCCGCTCGCTCGACCCCGCCCTCGAACTGCTGAGCCGACAACTGCAGGACTTCCCGCGCGCCCGCCGCACGCTAGACGAGTAAGTCCGATCTCCGGTCAGTGGTCATAGGCGATCAGTGACCGGGTGATCGGTGCGTTGGTTGCGTTGTTGTGCCAGATCGCGGCG